>JACORX010000056.1 GCA_016179165.1 Candidatus Rokuibacteriota bacterium
ACTGATGGCCGCGGAGCACGCCGCCGTCACGCACGACCCGAACATCGGCAGCACCGGGCTCGACCATCGCAAGCTGGGGATGTGGGCCTTCCTCGGCTCCGAGTGCATGTTCTTCGTCTCACTGATCGGCACGTACCTCGCCTACAAGGGCAAGAGCATCAACGGGCCGGGGCCCCACGAGATCCTGAACATCCCGCTGACCTCGCTCAGCGCCTTCGTCCTGCTGATGTCCTCGCTCCTGATGGTGCTGGCCCTGGCCGCGGTGCAGCGCAACGACATGCGCTGGGGCAAGATCTGGCTCTTCATGACCGCGGTGTTCGGCGCCGGTTTCGTGGGCTTCCAGATCTACGAGTTCACGCACTTCGTGCACCTGGGCCTGACGCTCCGGACGAACCTGTTCGGCTCCACCTTCTTCGTGCTGACGGGCTTCCACGGCGCCCACGTCACGGGCGGCGTTATCTGGCTGCTCTCGCTCTGGGTGCTGGCGCTGCGCGGCAGGCTCGGGGCGCAGGACTCGCTCAAGGTCGAGATCTGCGGCCTGTACTGGCACTTCGTGGACATCGTCTGGATCGCCATCTTCACCCTCATCTACCTGATCCCGTAGGAGGCCGAGGGCTATGGATTCGAACCGCGCCGCTCCCGCAGCAGCCCACGCCCCGGGAGGGGGCCACGCCACGGTCCAGACCTATATCCGGGTGGCCGTGGTGCTGGGCCTTCTCACCGCCATCGAGATCGGCGCGCTGTACGTGCCGGGCATCCCGAGCCGCGCCCTGGTCGCGCTGCTTCTCGTGTTCTCCGTCCTCAAGTTCGGGCTCGTGGTCGCCTTCTTCATGCACCTGCGCTACGACAACAAGCTCCTGACCGTGCTCTTCGTCGGCCCTCTCATCATGGCCATGGCCATCATCCTCGCCATCATGGCGCTCTTCGGCGCCTACATCCTACTCGCGCGCGGGTAGAAGCATGGCGCACGTAGTGCCCGGGCCTGCGGGGCCGCCGCCCCTCGGGCCCGACGGATTTGACGGGACCGCGTGGCACCCCGATCTCACCGTCGTCGCGGGCGTGGCGGCGCTCGGCGGTCTGTACGTGGCCGCGCTCCGTCGCGGGCGCGCCCAGGGCCGGCGCGTGAAGGGGGTCCAGGTGGTCTCGTTCTTCGCGGGGCTCGCGGTGCTGCTTGGCTCGCTGACCGGGCCGCTCCACGATCTCGCGGACTACTACCTCTTCAGCGCGCACATGGTGCAGCATCTCCTGCTGATCTTCGCCATGCCACCGCTCCTGCTCTACGGCACGCCGGGCTGGATGCTCTCGCCGCTCCTGCGCCCCCCGCTTGTGCTGCGCCTCGGGCGCCGCCTGACGCGGCCCTCGGGCGCGTTCGCGAGCTTCAACCTCGTGCTCGTGGCCTGGCACCTCCCGCCGCTCTACAACCTGGCAATGGACCACCACGGCGTGCACATCGTCCAGCACCTCATGATCATGGTTGTATCGGTCATCCTGTGGTGGCCGGTGATGTCGCCCTCGCACGAGCTGCCGCGCGCGGCCTATCCCGTGCAGATGCTGTACCTGTTCGTGGTCGGCTTGCCCATGGTCGTCGTCTCGATCTTCATCACGATGGCCGGGAGCGTGCTCTACCCCAAGTACGCCGCGGCGCCCCGGGTGTGGGAGGCGCTCACGCCGCACACAGACCAGCACCTGGGCGGCCTCATCATGTGGATCCCCGGAGGGCTCGTCTTCCTGATCGCGATCAGCGTGGTCTTCTTCCGCTGGCAGGCCGCCGGCGGCCAGGACGGCGCCATCGCCCCGCTCGGAGCCTCGCATGGCGGGTAGCCCGCCGCGTGCCTACCTGCCGCGAGCCTGCCCGCCGCGAGCCTGCCCGCCGCGAGCCTGGACGTGGGCGGCCATCGTCGCCCTCTTCCTGCTCATGACCATGGGCAACATCGTGAGCGCCACCGGCTCCGGCCTCGGCTGCCCCGACTGGCCGCTCTGCCACGGACGCCTCCTGCCGCCGGCCCAGACCGAGGTCCTGATCGAGTTCAGCCACCGGCTCAAGGCCATCCCGTTCACCCTGCTGCTGCTCGTGACCGTGGTCCTGACGTGGCGGCGCACGCCGGCGCGCGCTCCGCGGCGCTTGAGCCTCATCCTGGTCGCCCTCCTCGCGGCACAGATCGGCCTGGGCGGCGTCACCGTTCTCTTCAAGCTGCCCGACCTGGTCAGCACGGCCCATCTCGTGAACGCCCTCCTGATCCTGGCCGGCCTCGTCATGCTGGCCGAGGGCACGCGGGCGCACCCCCCGGTGCCGGCGCGGCTCAAGCGGCTGGCCATGGCCGGCCTGGCGGCGCTCCTCCTCCAGCTGGCGCTCGGCGGCTACGTGCGCCACGCAGGCGCGGGACTCGCCTGCCCCGACTTCCCGCTCTGCAGCGGCAGCCTCCTGCCGCACAACTGGGAGAGTGCCGTCCACTGGATCCACCGGTGGCTCGGCGTGGCGCTCCTCGGGCTCTTCGTCCATCTCGCGCTGGCGGCGCGGCGCACGGCGCTGGCCGGACCCGCGGCGGTGGCGGCGGTGCTCGCCGTCCTGCAGGTGGCGCTGGGGATCATGGCCGTGCTCGGAGGGCTGGCCGTGCCGCTCCGCGCGGCGCACGCCGTGGTCGCCTACGCGCTGTGGGGAGTTCTCGTCTGGCTCTCGGTGCTCGCCGAGTGCTGGAGCGCCGTCGCGCGGGACACCGAAACCCCTGGGGGCGAGATCATCAGCGGGGTCGGCCGTGCCTCCTAGGGCCGCCATCTCGACCGCCCGCGCGTGGGCGGCCACGGGCCTCGGCGAGCACGTGGGCGCCTACGCGGAGCTATCCAAGTTCGGCATCGTGCTGCTCGTGCTGGTCTCGGCCGCGGCCGGCTTCATGCTGCGCGCGCCGCTCGGCGCCGACTTCCCCTGGACGCACGGCCTCGTCGTGCTGGCGGGCGTGATGCTGCTCTCCTCGGGCGCGTCGGCCCTCAACCAGGTGCAGGAGCGCGACAAGGACGCGCTGATGGCGCGAACGGCGAACCGCCCGCTGCCCTCGGGGCGCCTCTCTCACGCCCAGGGCCTCGCCTTCGCCGCCCTTGCCACAGTCGGAGGCGCGGTCGTGCTGTGGCTCGGCATCGGCCGCACCGCGGGCGTGCTCGGGATCATTGCCGCGGTCTTCTACAACGGGGTCTACACGCCGTGGCTCAAGCCGACCTCGCCCTTCGCCGCCGTGCCGGGCGCCATCCCCGGCGCGATCCCACCCGTCATCGGGTGGGTGGCGGGCGGCGGCAGTCTCACGGACGCCGGCGCCATCATCCTCTCCGGCATCCTCTTCCTCTGGCAGATGCCTCACTTCTGGGCGCTGGCGCTGCGCTACCGCGCCGATTACGCCTCGGGCGGCTTCCCCATGGTCAGCGAGGTGGTGGGCGTCGAAGGCACGGCGCGGCTCATCCTGCTCTACGCCTCGGGGCTGACCGCGTGGTCTCTTGCGGCGCCGACCTTCGGTGTCGGCGGGCCGGTTACCTTCGTGATCGCGGCGCTGCTCGGCGGGCGGCTCATGTGGCTCGCCGTCAAGTTCGCCCGCGAGCCCCACGACCAGCGCGGGTGGCTCAAGCTCTTCCTCTTTTCGAACTTCTACCTGCTCTTGCTCTTCGCCGGGATGGTCGCCGAGCGCCTCGTCTGGCACCTCGTCTGAGAGGAAGCGGGGCAGAGCCTGAATTGGCCCCTCCGGGGCGCCGCGTTTGGTATCCTAAGACGCTCGCAAGCACGCACCCATGAACATCTGCGTCGTCGGCACAGGGTATGTCGGGCTCGTCACCGGGGCGGTCTTCGCCGACCTCGGCAACGATGTGGTCTGCGTGGACAACGACCGCGCCAAGATCGAGGCCCTCGATGCCAGGCGCATGCCGATCTACGAGCCCGGCCTCGAGGAGATGGTCGCGCGCAACGTGGAGGACCGGCGGCTCTCATTCACCACCGACCTGGGCGCGGGCATCCGTCACGGGGACGTCATCTTCATCGCGGTCGGCACCCCGTCCAAGGACACCGGCGAGACCGACCTCTCGCACGTCGAGGCAGTTGCGGCCGAGATCGGTCGCTCGATGGATCGCTACAAGGTGGTCGTCAACAAGTCCACGGTCCCGGTCGGCACGGGCGAGCTCGTCCGCGAGGTCATCGGACGCCACCAGCCGCGCCCGGTCGAGTTCGACGTTGTGTCGAACCCCGAGTTCCTGCGCGAGGGCTCGGCCATCGAGGACACCCTCCGCCCGGATCGCATCGTTATCGGCGCGCCCACCCAGCAGGTGGCGATGACGCTGGTCGAGCTCTACGCGCCGATCGAGCGGCCCATGATCATCACCGACCTGCCGTCGGCCGAGGTCATCAAGTACGCGTCGAACGCCTTTCTCGCCGCCAAGATCTCCTTCATCAACGCCATCGCAAACATCTGCGAGGCGGCCGGCGCGGACGTGACGCAGGTGATGAAGGGCATGGGGCTCGACCCGCGCATCGG
>JACORX010000057.1 GCA_016179165.1 Candidatus Rokuibacteriota bacterium
GGCAGAAGCGGAGGAACCCGTACGTGCCCATCTTCAGCAGCACGCCCGCCAGGATCACGCTACCCGGCGTGGGCGCCTCCGTATGAGCGTCGGGAAGCCACGTGTGGAAGGGCCACATCGGCACCTTGATGGCGAAGGCCAGCGCGAAGGCGAGAAACATGAGGTTCTGCGTCCGGCCGGCGGGCAGCACGTGGCGCACGAGCACGGGCAGATCGAAGGTGTAGACGCCCGTCGCCGCCCCGTGGAGGAAGTAGAACGCCAGGATGGCGACCAGCATCAGGAGCGAACCGAGGAGCGTGTACAGCACGAACTTGACCGCGGCATATACCCGATTGGGCCCGCCCCAGATCCCGATGATGAGGTACATCGGGATCAGCATCGCCTCCCAGAAGATGTAGAAGAGGAAGAGGTCGAGCGCCACGAACACGCCCAGCATCCCCGTCTCGAGCAGCAGCATCGTGATCGCGAACTCGTTCCAGCGCCGCTCGATCGAGTGCCACGAGGAGAGCAGGACCAGCGGCATCAGGAAGGTCGTCAGCAGCACCAGCAGCAGGCTGATCCCGTCGACCCCGAGGTGGTACGAGACACCGAGGGTGGGCATCCACGCGCGCTGCTCGACGAACTGATAGTCGGACAGCGACGCGTCGAAGCGCGTGAACAGCGGCACCGAGACCGCGAAGGTCACGAGGCTCGTCGCGAGGGCCGTCACCTTGACCATGCCCTCCCGGCGGCGCGGCAGGACGAAGATGAGGGCGGCGCCGACCACGGGCAGAAAGGTCACCGCCGAGAGGACCGCTATCACGGGCGCGCCGCGAGGAGAAAGGCAACCAGGGCGATCGCGCCCAGGAGCATGCCGAGCGCGTAGTTCATCACGAAGCCCGTCTGGATTCGGCGCAGCCCGAGCGCCCACGCGACCACGGCCGCGCCCACCCCGTTGACGAGGCCGTCGATCATCGTGAGGTCGACGACACGCGAGCACCAGAGACAGAGTCGGTAGATGGGCTGGACGAAGAGCGCGTCGTAGATCTCGTCGACGTAGTACTTGTTCAGCACGATGCGGTGCACAACGTTGCGAGGCACGCCGATGCAAGAGGCGTCCACCGGGCCGCGGCCATAGACGAGCCACGCGAAGAAGACGCCGCCCACGGCCACGACGACCGACACGGCCGCCAGCGCGAGCGCCGTCACGCCGCCGTGCTCCGCCAGGCGAAGCGGCAGCACCGGCGCCAGGAAGCGCGCGAAGGCCGTGCCCTGGGAGGACGGCACGCCGACGATGCCCGCGAGCGCCGTGAGGACGGCCAGCGCGCCCAGCGGCACGGTCATGACAGCGGGCGACTCGTGGATGTGGTGCGCCACCTGCTTGGACATGCGCGGTCCGCCGAAGAAGGCCAGCAAAACCACGCGTGCCGTGTAAAACGCGGTCAGCAGCACGCCCAGCAGGAGCACGGCCCAGAGCGCCACGTGCCCTTCGTGGAACGCCGAGGCCAGGATCTCGTCTTTGGAGAAGAAGCCGGCGAAGGGCGGGATACCCGCGAGGCCGATCGCGCCGACGAGGAAGGTGACGGTGGTGACGAGCATGCGCGGCGCGATCCCGCCCATCCTGCGCAGGTCCTGCTCGCCGTGGAGACCGTGGATGACGCTGCCCGCGCCCAGGAAGAGGAGCGCCTTGAAGAAGGCGTGGGTCACGAGGTGGAAGATGCCCGCGGCATACGCGCCGACGCCCACGGCCGCGAACATGTAGCCCAGCTGGCTGATGGTCGAATACGCGAGCACGCGCTTGATGTCGGTCTGCGCGAGCCCGATGCTCGCCGCGAAGAGCGCGGTCAAGCCGCCCACCCAGGCGACGATCTCGAGCGAGAGCGGCGCCATTTCGAAGAGCTTGTGGCAGCGCGCGACCATGTACACGCCCGCCGTCACCATCGTGGCGGCGTGGATCAGGGCCGACACCGGCGTCGGGCCCTCCATCGCGTCGGGCAGCCAGGTGAAGAGCGGCAGCTGCGCCGACTTCCCGCACGCGCCCATGAAGAGGAGCAGCGCGATCGCGAGGTACGTGCCGCCGCTGACGGCGTCGGTCGCCTTGGTGAAGACCTCGCCGTACGTCAGCGTGCCGAACGTCGTCCAGATGAGCATGATGCCGAGGCCGAATCCGAAGTCGCCGACGCGATTGACGATGAAGGCCTTTTTGCCGGCGTCCGAGGCCGACTGCTTCGCGTACCAGAAACCGATCAGGAGGTACGAGCAGAGGCCGACCGCCTCCCAGAAGACGTAGAGGACGAGAAAGTCTCCCGCCAGCACCAGCATGACCATGGAAAAGACGAAGAGGTTGAGGTACGTGAAGAAGCGGGCGAAGCCGGCATCCCCGTGCATGTAGCCGGCCGAGTAAAGGTGGATCAGGAAGCCCACGCCGGTGACGACGAGCAGCATGACGGCCGAGAGCTGGTCCACCTGCACCGCGACCGCCGTCTTGAAGCCGCCCGCGCTGATCCACGGAAAGAGCTGGCCCACGTACGTCTCGCCGTGGAGCACGCGCGCGAAGACGAAGCACGAGACGACGAAGGACAGGCCCAGCGCGGGGACCGCGATCCAGTGCGCGAAGCGTCCGGTGAGGCGGCCGAGGAGCGCGTTGGCCAGCGCGCCCACGAGCGGGAAGAGCGGGATCAGCCAGACGAGTCGTGACATTGTGCTTTCAGGTACAAACCCGCAACACTCTATCGGAAGGGGTTGGGGGTGTCAAGGACGCGGGGGCTTGGTGAGGGCCGGATCGGCGTCGTGCGCGCCGTCGACCCACCGAAAGAAGACGAGCGGCACGAGGAAAAAGAAGATGAGGTGGCCCGCGGCCATGCGGAGCGTGATCGCGCCCTGGGGCAGTGCAGCCGGCTCGAGCAAGAGACACAGGACGAAGTTCATCCACGCGTAGAGCGCGGCGCCCACGACGAGCAGCTGCAGCCCCGGCGGCACTTTGCTGACGAGCGCGCGCCAGTCGTAGACGGCCACACGCCCCCAGCGCCGGCCGAGGAGCGCCGTGCTCCTGAGCCGCGCGACCATCACCGCCGCCAGCACGAAGACGAGGGCGCCCAGCGCCCAGACGGCGCGCTCGCCGGGCAGAGCCGCCCAGGGCGTGAAAGACAGGAAGTGCAGGGCCGCGCTCGCTACGAAGCCTGCCGCGGCAAGCCAGAGACAGACGGTTCGCATCGTCTCTCTCTGCTAGCACATTCCCGGCCGCGGGGCGAGCGGGCCTTGCTATGATGGGCCCGTGGCCCGCTCGACGTTCAACTTCTGGCTCACCATCATCGTCGTCCCTTCGCTCCTCGTGGTCGGCGCCCTCGGGTACCTTGCATGGCGGCAGAGCGTGCCCGGCATCCGCGCCAGCCTCGACCCCGAGCCGCGCTGGATCGGCGTCAGGACGCCGCTGGCCGTGGACCTGCGGGCCGCCAGGGGCGGCGTGCGCTCTATGGAGATCCGTCTGCGGCAGGGCTCGGCCAACGTCGTGATCGTGCAGCAGGCCTTCACCGGCGCGCCGACGAACGACCAGCGCGTGGCGCTCCAGGTGACCGGTGCGACCTTGGGCCTCCGAGAGGGCGCGGCGACGCTCGAAGTGCTGGCGCGCGACGGCTTCTGGCGGCCGATCCGCGTGGACGACCGGCCGATCCTGTCGGCGCCGGTGATGCTCGACCTCACGCCGCCCTCGCTCGAGGTGGTGGCCGCGACGCGCTACTGGGCGCAGGGCGGCGGCGGCTTGGTCGTGCTGCGGTCCAAGGGCGCCTCACGCGTCACCGTCACCGTCGGCGGGCTCGCCTTCCGCGCCTACCCCGCCGGGCCGCCCGAGTCCAGCCTCTTCGTCGACCTGGTCGCCCTGCCCTGGAACTACGAGGCCGGGACACCCATCACGGCGGTCGCGCAGGACGAGGCCGGCAACGTCACCTCCCGCACCGTCGCCGTCGAGGTCAAGGCGCGCCGCTTCAAGACCGACACGATCGAGATCAAGGACGCGTTCCTCGAGCGCAAGCTGCCCGAGCTCCTGCCCGAGCGCGCCGGCACGATCGCGGCGGGCGATCCCCTCGCGGCTTTCCTCACAGTCAACCGCGACAGCCGCAAGCAAGCCGAGGAGGTCAAACGCACGCTCGGGGCCAAGACGCAGGCGCGCCCGCTCTGGGAAGGCGTCTTCGTCCAGCCGCGAAACACGAAGGTCTTCTCCAACTTCGCCGAGACGCGGACGTACCGCTATCACGGCAAGGTCGTGGACACGCAGATCCACTTCGGCTACGACCTGGCGGCGGTGCAACACGGTCCGGTGCCCGCCGCCAACTCGGGCGTGGTGATCTTCGCCGGACCGCTGTCGATCTACGGCAACGCGGTCGTCGTGGACCACGGTCTCGGGCTCCAAACGCTCTACGCTCATCTCTCGTCGATCGCCGTGAAAGAAGACGACCAGGTCGCCAAGGAGCAGGAGCTCGGGCGGACGGGGAGTACGGGGCTCGCCCTGGGGGACCATCTCCACTACGAGGTGTTGATCAACGGCGTGTCGGTGACGCCGCTCGAGTGGTGGGACGCCGCGTGGATCCGCGACCACGTCGGCCGTCCGCTCCGCGAGGCGAGCCTGCCGCTGATCCAATCCGTGATGCCGGCTGAAACGCGGGACGATGCGGGCCAGGCGACGGGCCGCCGGCGCCGCGCCTCTCGCGCGCGCTAGGGCCGGGGTCCCGGCGTCGAGCAGGGTGCTGAAAAACCCGTAGGCCGCTCAAAAAGATTCAGATGCGAGGCGGCGCCCCGCCGTTCGAGTTGAGCGACGGCGTATGCCGTCGTGAGACGAGGGCTGAGTTGATCCCACTGGCGTCACGTACGACTGTCTCAGCCCTCGCCTCGTGGCTTCGCCCCTCAGCTCGAACTGCCACGAGCCCGCAGCCGAGGGCGCCCCAAGGGTATTTGCTAAATGAAGCAAATGGGCCCTTATCGGCGGCCTGCTAGCCCGACTTTCGCACTTTTCGAACACGGAGGTCCATTTTTGCGTCCTGAAGTGTCCTCGTCCTACATAGTTGAAGAAAGGGTCGGCATCCAGCGGGCGAGCGCAAACGTTTTGACGGCTTTGCGTTGCGCCGGGGAGAGCTCCGGGGGAATCATGACCGTGGGCCGCCGCCCCTGATGGCCCGTGCTGGTGCGCGCCAGGGTGGCCTTGATGTCGGCCAGGTCCTTCATCATCGCGCGGGCCGAGTGTCGGGTCCCGAGCGCCAGCTTGGCC
>JACORX010000054.1 GCA_016179165.1 Candidatus Rokuibacteriota bacterium
CGCTCACGCGATTGAACGCTTCCAAGCCATGGACGAGGCGGGTGTGCTGAGCCACGTCTCCGATCACTATCGAACCGATCCGCTTACGAAGGCTGCCATCCGTGAGCCGCTTCGTGTGATGTTTGCGCTCTACGACACTCTCCGGGCGCAGGTCCGTATTGACGAAGCGCGGACGGCGGGACAACAAGCATGGGTCTACTCGACGGGCGAAGTCTCGGGGCGGCTACGGTGGCTTGGCACGTGGATGCCTATCCTCTCGTGGCAGCACGAGCCGGAGGTCGCGCAGCGGGAGCAGGGAGTCTGGCGGCTCTACGGCTACGCCTACTCGGGGTCTACGAGGACGTCACGCTGAAGGGAAAGTAGCCCGCGAGCGGGCTCAGCCGGGGGCTGCTCGGGAAGGGCAGGGCGGAAGCGCGCCCCGGCTGACAGTCGTGGCGGGCCGGGGCGCCGGTGTATATTGGACGTCTATGTCCCACGCGCTCGATCTGATCCACCGTGTCGAGGCCAGCGTCGGCCGCGCCTTGGTCGGCAAGCCCGAGGTCATCCGGCTGGCCGTCGTGGGACTTCTCGCGCGCGGGCACCTCCTGATCGAGGACGTCCCCGGCGTCGGCAAGACCACGCTGGCCGCGGCGCTCGCCCGCTCCATCGGCGCGGGTTTCCAGCGGATCCAGTTCACCTCCGACATGCTGCCGTCCGACGTCATCGGCGTCAGCATCTGGGAGCCGGGCAAGAGCGAGTTCGTCTTCAAGCCGGGCCCGCTCTTCACCAACATCGTGCTGGCCGACGAGATCAACCGCACCACGCCCAAGACGCAGTCGAGCCTGCTCGAGGCCATGAACGAAGCGCAGGTCTCGCTCGACCACACGACGTATCCGCTGCCGCGGCCCTTCATGGTGCTCGCGACCCAGAACCCGCGAGAGCACGAGGGCACGTACCCGCTGCCCGAGTCCCAGCTGGACCGCTTCCTCCTGCGCATCCGCATCGGCTATCCCGGCGCGCCGGACGAGAAATCCGTGCTGCGCGGCGCGGGCTCGCCCGTGCTCGAGGCCCTGGTGCCGGTCCTCCAGGCGGAAGACGTGATGGCGCTCCAGGAGGAGGCCGACCGCGTGCGGGCCGACGAGTCGGTGCTCGACTACATCATGGCGCTGGTCGCCGCCACGCGAACCTCGCCGCTGCTCTCGCTCGGCGTGAGCCCGCGCGGATCGCTCGCGCTCCTGCGCGCGGCCCGGGCGCAGGCGCTCGCCGACGGCCGCGACTACCTCGTGCCCGACGACGTCAAGAGCCTCGCCGTCCCGGCGCTCGCCCACCGCGTCATGGTCAAGGGCCGCGGCGCCCAGGGCGGCGGCCTGGACGCCGAAGCCGTGCTGCGCTCGATCGTCCAGGACGTCCCCGTCCCGCGCTGAGCGCCGCACCGCTGTCATGAAGTGGCCCGCCTTTCCGCAGACATTTCCCGCCCCCGCGAGGCGCATAGTGGATAGCGAGTGGTGGTGGCAACCGTTCAGGCCGCGTCGTACCATCTGGCCGACTCGCGACGGCTGGTGGTGCCTGTTCGTGGTCATCGGGCTCGGCGTCGCCGCGATCAACACCGGCAACAACCTCCTCTACCTGCTCGTCTCGCTCCTGCTGAGCCTCATCGTGGTGTCCGGCGTGCTGTCGGAGCAGTCGATGCGGGGCCTGCGCCTGGAGGCCGACGTGCCCGAGGAGATCTTTGCTCACACGCCCGCGGTCTTCGGCGCCGCGCTCGCCAACCGCAAGCGCCGGCTGACCTCGTACTCGGTCACGCTCGAGCTGCTCGCGCGCGGCGGGCCGACGCGTTTCATCTACCTGCCGCGGCTCGAGGCCGGCCACGAACGGCTGCTGACGTGGGAAGAGATCCCGCCGGCCCGCGGGCGTTGGCGCCTGGCCGGCGTACGGCTCACGACCCGTTTCCCCTTCGGGCTTTTTCTCAAGGCGGGCCGCGTCATGCTGGACCGCGACGTGCTCGTGTTCCCGGCGGTGCAGTCGATCTCGTCCGAGACGCTCCACCGGCTCGTGGGAGACGGCACCTCGACGATACGCCGGCGCGGGCGCGGCCACGACCTCTACAATCTCCGCACCTACCGGGCGGGGGACGACCCGCGGCTCATCCACTGGCGGTCGAGCGCCAAGGCCGAGTCGCTGCTCGTGCGCGAGATGGAGGCCGAGACGACCGAGGACACACGCGTCGTCCTTTCGGGCAGGGGCGAGCGGGGCGCGGCGAGGCTCGAAGCGGCCCTCTCCGAGGCGGCCTCCATCGCGGTGCACCTGGCGCGCGCCGGCGCCGGGGTCGAGCTCACGGGCGCGGGGCTCTTCGTGCCGCTCGGGCGCGGGGTCGGCCAGGCTCGGCGCATCCTGACGGAGCTGGCTCTCTACGATCCGCGCGCTGCCGGGGCAGACGCCGCAGCGCCCAGGCCCGACGCCGCGGGCTGGCGCTCGCTGCGCGAAGTGCGCGTGGAGCTCGACTGAATGTCCGCGCTCTTCGCACTCCGCCTCATCACGTACCTCCTCGTCTGCGCCGGCGGCGCCGCGCTCGCCCTGGCGGGGCTGCTGGGCCCGGTCGGCGGGGCAATCCTGGCGCTCGCCCTCACGGGCAGCTGGGTCGTCGACCAGGTGCGCGACCGCATGCCGGTGCGGCCGATCTTCGTTTGGGCGCTCGTTGTGGCCGCGGCCGTCGCGATCGCGCTCGACCTGCTCTACCTTGCCCAGAACCTCCTCGACGGCATGGTCCATCTCCTGCTTTTTCTCATCCTGATGCGTCTCTTCCGCCGCCGCTCGCTGAAGGACCTGCGGGACGCGGGCTTCCTCTCCTTTTTCATGCTGGTGGCGGCCTCGGTCGTCACGTTCGACGTGAGCTTCCTCTTCGTCTTCATCGCCTTTCTTTTGCTTTGCACCTGGATGCTGATCCTGCACCACGTCGTCTCCGAGTCGGAGCGGGCGAAGACCGGCGTCACCGATCTCACGGCGGGCGGATTCGGGCCGCGGAGCCTGCTCTTCAGGATTTCGCTCGCGGCGGCGGCGGGGACGTTCGCGCTCGCGGGCCTGATGTTCTTCATCATCCCGCGCGTGGGGCAGGCGACGCTGCCCTTCCGGGCCGAGCTCGGCAAGCGCATCTCCGGCTTCACCGACCGCGTGGAGCTGGGCGCGTACGGCGAGATCGAGACCGACGAGACGGTGGTGATGCGCGTGCACTTCCCGGAGAGGGTGAAGGACCCCGAGCGGCTGCCCAGCCTTCGCTGGCGCGGGCTCGCCTTCGACCGCTTCGACGGGCGCATCTGGGAGGCGTCCCCGCGCCGGCGCGGGCTCCTCCGGCGCGACCCGTCGGGTGAGTTTCGCGTCACCGAGCCCCGGGGCGCCGGGCCGCTCGTGCGCCAGGAGATCTTCCTCGATCCGATCGGTGTCGACGCCGTCTTCGCCGCCCCGCGGGCGGTTCGCATACAGATGCAGGTGGGCGCCGTCGGGCTCGACGAGATGGGCAGCATCACCACGCCGGCGTCGTCAGCGCGGCTCCAGTACTCGGTGGACTCCGAGCTCGAGGTCACGCCGCCCCCCGGTCTGCGCGCCGCCGCCTGGCCGGTTGTCTCCCAGTTGCCGGAGACCGCGCGTTATCTCCAGCTGCCGCCCCTGCCGGACCGCATCCGGGCCCTCGCGCGCGAGGTGACGGCGGGCAGCCGGAGCCCCTACGAGGCCGCCCTCAAGCTGAACCACTACCTGAGTACCCAGTTCACGTACACCCTCGTTCTCAAGCAGCAGACGACGCTCGGCCCGATCGAGGAGTTCCTCTTCGTGCGGCGCTCGGGCAACTGCGAGTACTTCGCCGCCGCGATGGCCGTCATGCTGCGGAGCGTCGGTATCCCGGCGAGAGTCATCGGTGGCTTCCAACGTGGAGAATGGAATCCGTACGGCGCCTACTTCATGGTCCGGATGAAGGACGCGCACTCCTGGGTCGAGGCATTCCTCGACGGCCCGGGCTGGGTCACCTTCGATCCCTCGCCGCGCGCCGCTGCCGAGGAGGCGTTTGGCGCGCCGAGCGCGGCCGTGCTCTATCTGGACGCGCTCCGCATGCGCTGGTATCGCTACGTGGTCAACTGGAGCCTGCGCGACCAGGTGAGCATGGCGACTTCAGTGCACCGCGGGGCGTCGGAGTGGCGCGGCTCCCTGCTGGGCTGGCGAGACTCGTTGCGCGCCGTGCCGCGCTGGTGGGTGGCCGCGATCGTGGTGTTGATCCTCGTTGCGGCCTGGTCCCTCCGGCGCTATGCGCCGGGCGCCGGCCGCCGCGCGGCTGCGGCCGGCGTGCCGCGCTTCTACCTCCAGGCCCTGCGGGCGCTGGCACGGCGCGGCTTCCGCCGGGGCTCAGCGGAGACGGCGCGCGAGTTCTCGCAGCGCGTCGAGGGCGCAGCGCCCCCGTTCGCGTCGGCGGTCGCGCAGCTCACGGCCGCCTACGAGCGCTGCCGCTTCGGCGAGGGCGCGCTCTCGCCTGAAGAGGCGGCCGCGCTGGACGCCTCGCTCGCCGCCCTCCGCCGCCGGTAGCGCGCCGCGGGGGGGCCTCGGTTACCGGCGGAGCCGCCGGTGGTCGACCATCAGTCAGCGATCCTGGACGATCTTGATGCCGGCGCGGGCGAGCGTTTCAGCGACGGCGTCGTTCGTGATGCCCGTCTGGATCCAGACGACCTTGGGGTGCGCGGCCAGGATGTCGGGCACGTGCTGTGGGATGTCGTGCGAGCGCCTGAAGATGTTGACCATGTCCACGGGCTGCGGGACATCGGCGAGCTTGCGGTAGATCGGGCGGCCGAAGATCTCCCTCGCGTCAGGGAAGTAGACGGGCACCGGCACGATGTCGTAGCCGGCGCGCGCCATGTACTCCGGCACGTAGAAGGCCGGCCGGTCCCGTTGGGCTTCGGTCTTGATGCCGAGGACGGCGATGCGCCGGCACTCGCGAAGAATGGCCTCGATGCCCTCCGGCGAATCCACGAGCTTGTCGCGCCAGCCGTCCATGCCCCGAGTGTAGCAAGTGTGCTAGCCTCGATGGCGGAGGAATTTCCAATGGCGATTCGTATCACGCGCGTCTCCACCCGCACCGGCGACACTGGCGACACCGCGCTCGTCGGCGGACGGCGCGTCCCGAAGGACGCACCCCGCATCGAGGCCTACGGCACGATCGACGAGCTCAACTCGATCGTCGGCCTCGCGCGCGTCTTCAACGCGGAGCGCCTCAAGAAGGGCAAGGCGCCGCGTTGGCTCGACGGCGTCTTCCGCCAGATCCAGAACGAGCTGTTTGACCTGGGCAGCGAGCTGGCAACGCCCGACGACGCGGCCTACGAGGGCATGCACCGCGTGGGTGGCGCGCAGGTCAAGGCGCTCGAGGCGCTGATGGACCAGTGCCAGAAGGACCTGGCCCCGCTCAAATCCTTCGTACTCCCGGGCGGCGGGCGGGTCGGCGGCTTCCTCCACCAGGCGCGTACCGTTTGCCGCCGCGCCGAGCGCCGCGTGCTCGCGCTCTCGCGCGTCGAGCCGCTCAGCCCCTGGCCGCTCGCCTACGTCAACCGGTTGAGCGACCTCCTCTTCGTGCTCTCACGCTGGGTCGGCAAGAAGGGCGGCGAGACGGAGTATCTCTGGGAGCGGGGGCTCGCCTCCCACGCGCGCAAGAAGACATGACGGCGGGCTTCACCATCCGGCGCGCGCTGCCGGAGGACCACGCCGCCGTCGCGCGAGAGCTGGCGGGCTATCTCGCCTTCATCGGCGACGCGCTCGACGCTGAGGGCCTCGACCACGACATCGCCCACCGGCAGGAGGAGTACGACGGTAGGACGGGCGGTAAACCCGCATTCTCCGCAACCAATCCCTAAAAGACCAAGGGGAGCCAAAGGCTCCCCTTGGTCTCTGCGGGCTGCACCACTACCGACCCTGTGACGCTAACGGGCCTTTGTCAGGATGCTGTCGCGGCGGTTCTTGGCCCAGCAGGCCTCGGTCTTCTCCGTGCATACCGGCCGCTCCTTGCCGTAGGAGATGGTCGTGATGCGGTTGGCCTGGACACCCTGCCCCACGAGGTAGTTCATCGCCGCCTTGGCACGCTTCTCGCCGAGGACCAGGTTGTACTCGTTGGTACCCCGCTCGTCGCAGTGGCCTTCGATCAGCACAAGGTTGTTGGGGTTGGCCTTGAGCCAGGCGGCGTCGCCGTTGAGGGTCTTGGCGGCATCCGGTCGGATGTTGTACTTGTCGAAGTCGAAGTAGATCGTCTTGAGATTCGGGGTCGGAGCAAAGTCGCCTGGTCTCACCATTGAGCCCGGAGCCGCCTGCCCCGCCTGCCCCGGCCGCCCCGGCTGCCCCGCCGACGCCGCCGGCCCCGCCGGCCCCGCCGGGGGAGCCGGGGTTGCCGAGGGAGCCGGGGCTAAAGCGCCAGTACCCGCGGGCCGCTTCGGGCACCCCACGAGGAAAAGGGTGAGAACGAGAAGAGGCACCACCAGATACGCGTGCGGCCGCGGCTTGGCCATAGCGTCACATCCTCCTTGTCGAGGTTCCGTTAAACCCGCATTTTCCACAACCGGCCCCTCAAGGGGGGCCATGGGCCAAGAAATCGCTGGTCGTGATTCTACTGAATCTCGGACGCGAAGAAAAGGGTTTTTCCTTCAAGCTCTTTGCGGCCCTTCGCGGCGCGAGCCGCATGGCCAAGATAATCCAAGACACTCAAAGAGCGCTGTGGTGCCGTCCCAGCACGTCTCGGCCTCCCAAAGTTGACCCTTGAATCGGCATACCGCACCAAGAATCGACAGCGCGGAGGCAAGATCGAGCTGATTTCCGGCCCTCTCCGCTACCCCCGTGCCGCTTTCTCCGCCTTCCACGTGCCCCAGCGGCCGTTCTCGACGGCGGCGAGGAACTCGGCGACGTGGAGGTTGAAGAGCCCGGGCTCCTCGATGTTGGCGGTGTGCCCGGTCATCGGCAGGATGACGAGCCCCGCGTGGGGGATGTGGCGCTTCATGAAGAGCCCGGGCTCGAGGC
>JACORX010000060.1 GCA_016179165.1 Candidatus Rokuibacteriota bacterium
CCGAGCTCCTGCTTGGCCACGCAGGAGGCGATGGCATGCGCCGCCGCGAGCTTCATCTCGTCGTTGACGAGCCGGGCGCGGATGTCGAGGAGCCCGCGGAAGAAGCCGGGGAAGCAGAGCACGTTGTTGATCTGGTTCGGGTAGTCGCTGCGCCCGGTGGCCATGACCCGCACGTGACGCAGCGCCTCCTCGGGCTGGATTTCGGGCACCGGGTTGGCCATCGCGAAGACGATGCGGTCGCGCGCCATGCGCTTGAGGTCGCGCAGGCTCAAGGCGCCGGGAACCGAGAGGCCGATGAAGACATCCGCGCCCCGCGTCGCGTCGGCCATCTTGCCCTTGACCTGCCGGGGGTTGGTCGCCTCGCCGACCCACGTCTTCATGAAGTCCATGCCCACGGTGCGGCCGCGGTAGATCGTCCCGTGCTCGTCCACGCCGATGATGTGCCTGACGCCGTGCGCCAGCAACATCTTGATCACGGCCGTGCCGGCCGCGCCCACGCCGCAGACGACGACCTTGAGGCGCTTCGGGTCCTTGCGGACGATCTTGAGCGCGTTCAGGAGCGCCGCCATCACGACCACGGCCGTGCCGTGCTGGTCGTCGTGGAAGACAGGGATGTCGAGCTCCTTGCGCAGCCGCGCCTCGACCTCGAAGCAGCGCGGGGCCGAGATGTCCTCGAGGTTGATGCCGCCGAAGGCGGGGGCGATGAGCTTCACGGTCTCGACGATCTTGCCGGGGTCCTTGGTGTCGAGGCAGATGGGGAACGCGTCGACCCCGGCCAGCTCCTTGAAGAGCATGGCCTTGCCCTCCATGACCGGCATGGCCGCCGCGGGGCCGATGTCGCCGAGCCCGAGCACCGCGGTGCCGTCGGTGACGATGGCCACGGTGTTCTGCTTGATGGTCAGCGAGAAGGCGCGCTGCGGGTCCTCCTTGATCGCCAGGCACACGCGGGCCACGCCCGGCGTATAGGCCATGGAAAGGTCGTCGCGCGTCCTGATCGGCACCTTGCCGCGCACCTCGATCTTGCCGCCGAGATGCATGAGGAAGGTGCGGTCCGAGATGTTGGCGATCGTGACGCCATTGAGGCGGCGCAGCTTGTCGATGATGCGCTGGCCGTGCTCGCTGTCCCGCGCCTTGATCGTGATGTCGCGGAAGACGCGGTCGCGCGTCATCTCGACCAGGTCCACCGCGCCGATGTCACCGCCGGCCTTGCCGATGACCATCGTGACCCGTCCCAGCATGCCGGTGCGGTTCAGGATCGCCAGGCGGACGGTGAAGCTGTGGGAAGCGCTCGGCGCGACGGCCATCAGTCCAACTCACGCAAATATGCGGTCATATGTGAGTTTTTCACGATAGGACCCTTCCTTGGGCCGTGTCAACCAAATTCCCGGACTCCAGCGCGTCCCTCCCGATTGACCGGTGCGGCGCGGCCGTGCTATCCACGCCCATGCGCTCGAAAGCAGCCCTCGTGTGGCTCGTCCTTCTAGTACCGCTGGGAGCGTCGCCGGCTCTCGCCGAGCCGGCCCGCTGGATGTCGGTCCGAGGACAGAGCCTCGTCTCCTTCGACGCGGGCTTCCCGCCGGCCGACTTCAGCGGCTTCGGCCGCGACCTTCTGGGCGAGTTCGAGGCGGACGCCGCCGATCTGAGCCAGGGCGTCAGCGGCAGCCTGACCGTGCAAGTGCTCGGCATCAGCACGGGCAACGAGGGGCGCGACAAGGAGATGTGGAAGGCGCTGGCTGCCGGCCGTCACCCGACCATGTACTTCGTGATCCAGACCATCACGGCGCCCTCGTTTCCCCCGGGCGCCGCGGAGCACACCGACACGCTGCTGACCATCCAGGGGCGGCTGTCCATCGCGGGGGTCGAGCGCGTGAAGCGCTTCTCGGGACGCGTCCGCCTCAAGCAGGGGCGGCTCTGGGTGCGAGGCGAGAGCCGCTTCAAGATGAGCGACTTCGGCATCAAGCCTCCGCAGTATCTACTCCTTCCGGTCAAGGACGAAGTCGGCGTGGGCTTCGATCTCCTTCTCGAGCGCCAACCCTAGCCAAGGCTAGAGGGCTCGCGGCAGGAGGTCGATCGCTTGGGCGGCGACCTCGCGGGCGATGACGGCCGAGTTCGCGTAAACGAGCTGCCCGATAGGAACGTCCTAACCCACCACGCGGCCGAGAATAAAGCCCCGCCGGGCGCCGTCGACAACGAAAACGGGGTAATTCGGAACGCCGCCGCGGCCGCGGGAGTTTAATCCCCGTGGAGGAATCCCGCAACCGGCGGGCGTTCGTAAGCATCTAAAACGCCAGAGGAGATCATACCAACATGACGTTTAGAGAAGCTGGCGATACAGAATCCGCTGAGGCCATCCATTCGGAGGCGGCTCTCGCTCAGCCAAAGCCCAGGCTGCGGAAGGGCGCCCTGCCCAGGGTTGACGTTGAGCCGTCCGGGGTCGAGATCGAGGACGAGGAGAAGGCCGCAGCCATCGTCCTCGAGGAAACCCCTGCCCTGTCCGAGGAAGCCCTGCGCCCCAGCGCGGCCCCGGCCGAGGATCCCGTCCGCCTCTACCTGAAGGAAATCGGCAAGGTCCATCTGCTGACAGCCCAGCAGGAAGTCAGCCTCGGCCGCCGGATCGAAGCGGGCCAGATCCAGCTCCGCCGAGCGCTGGCGGGCATTCCCGTCGAGACAACCCAGCTGCTGGCCCTGGTGGACCGGATCCGGCACGCCGAGCTCGGACTCGACGAGGTCATCGTGCTGCCCGAGGGCGGAGAGCCCAAGCCCGACGAGATCAAGCCCCTGCTGGCGGTCTTCACGCGCATCCGGCGGCTCGAGCGCGAGATCGAACGGCTGCAGGAGTCGCTCCGCGACAAGCGGCGCGGGAAGACCACGCGCGCGAACTACCACAAGTGGATCGCGCAGAACCGGGTCGCGATCCAGACCGCGGTCGAGAAGCTCCCGCTCAAGCCCGCTCTCGTCGACCGGCTGGTCGGCGACGTCCGCCGCCAGGCGAAGCGCCTCGCCGAGCTCCGGAGACCCAAGGACATCCGCGCCCTCGAGAGCGAGATCGGGCTGGGCAAGAAGGCGCTCCAGGCCGCGCTCCACGAGATCGAAGGGCACGACCGCATCGTGCGCCAGGCCAAGCGCGAGCTGATGGAGGCCAACCTGCGGCTGGTCGTCTCGGTTGCCAAGCGCTACCTCGGCAGCGAGCTGACGCTCCTCGACCTGGTCCAGGAAGGCAACATCGGCCTCATGAAGGCGGTGGACCGCTTCCAGTACCGGCGCGGGTTCAAGTTCTCGACCTACGCGACCTGGTGGATTCGCCAGGCCATCACGCGCGCCATCGCCGACCATTCGCGCACCATCCGCATCCCGGTGCACATGGTCGAGACGCTGAACCGCATCTCGCGTGTCAACCGGGCCTTGGTCAACGAGATGGGCCGCGAGCCGACGCCGGAAGAGCTCGCCAAGAGGACCGGCGTGCCCGCGCGCAAGGTCCGCCTGATCCTCGAGTCCTCGCGCAAGCCGCTCTCGCTCGAGACGCCGATCGGCGAGGACTCGGAGCTGGGGGACTTCCTCGAGGACAAGAGCACCGAGTCGCCGAACGACACGCTGATCAGCCAGGACCTGACGAACCAGGTGGAGCGGGCCCTCGGCATGCTCTCGCCCAAGGAGAAAGAGATCCTGCGCCTACGCTTCGGCATCGGCGAGGAAGGCGAGCACACGCTGGAGGAAGTCGGCAGGCGCTTCTCGGTCACCCGCGAGCGCATCCGCCAGATCGAGACCAAGGCGCTCCGCAAGCTGCGCCACCCGCTTCGCGGCCGGGCGCTCAAGGCCTTCGTCGAGAACTGATTCCCCTACCCGCCGCCCGTGGAGTACCCGCGGGCGGCGGGCGCTCTTTCCCACCGGCACAAGCGCGCGAGCGGCGCCGGCACCCACCAGTTCCACCGCCCCATCAGCCGCATCGTCGCGGGCACCAGCAGGGCCCGCGCCATCTCTTCCCGGAACGCGCGATCGGTGGCGCGCAGCGTGGGGCTGCTGAATATCACGTCGAAGGAGCCGGGTCTGCCGGGCATTGGACTTTGCTTCCATCCGCCGCTAGACTGCCCTCGGCCGCGGTACACCAGACCACCCTGGAGGATTCCATGCACATCGGCGTTTGCATCTTCGCCACCGACTACGCGATCCGCATCGACGAGCTGGCCCGGGAGGCCGAGGCGCGCGGCTTCGAGTCGCTCTTCGTCACCGAGCACACTCACATCCCGGTGAGCCGGCGCACCCCCTTCCCAAGCGGTGGCCCGATCCCGAAAGAGTACTCCCACACCTTCGACCCGTTCGTGTCGCTCATGGCCGCCGCGGCGGCGACCACGCGCATCCGGATCGGCACCGGCGTCTGTCTCATCATCGAGCGCGATACGATCACCACGGCCAAGGAGGTCGCGAGTCTCGACGTGCTCTCGGGCGGGCGCTTCGAGTTCGGCGTCGGCGGCGGCTGGAACGTGGAGGAGATGGAGAACCACGGCACCGTCTTCGCGTCCCGATTCAAGCGTCTGGTCGAGCAGGTACGGGCGATGAAGGAGATCTGGACCAAGGACGAGGCGGAGTTCCACGGCCAGCACGTCAACTTCGACAAGGTCTGGTGCTGGCCGAAGCCCGCGCAGAAGCCGCACCCGCCCGTCCTTCTGGGCGGCGAGAGCGTCCACACGCTCCAGCGCGTGGTGGACTTCTGCGACGGCTGGTTCCCGCGCGGCCGCGCGGCCGAGGTCATCCTGCCGGCGCTCAAGGACCTCCGGGCTCGCGCCGCCAAGGCCGGGCGCGACATGAAGACCATCTTGACGTCGGTGTTTGGCGCCAAACCGGAGGAGGCGATGCTCGAGTCCTACGCCGCTGCCGGTATCACGCGGGCCATCCTCAGGCTGCCTTCCGAGGGGCGCGAGGGAGTGCTGCCGCTCCTCGACCAGTGGGCCAAGCTCATCAAGAAGTAGCGCGGGAGGGCTAGACCGGCATCACTCCGTGCTTCTTCCAGGGCCGGTCGACCTTCTTGGTGGCAGCCATCTCGAGGGCGCGGATCAGGACGGGGCGGGTCTCTCGCGGGTCGATGACGTCGTCGATGAAGGCGCCGGCGGCGGCGATATAGGGGTTGATGAGCTTGCGGAACTCCTCGACCCGGCTCGCGCGCTCTTCGTCGGGGTTGGCGGCGGCGGCGATCTCCTTGCGGAAGATGATGTTGGTGCCGCCCTCGGGGCCCATCACCGAGATCTCCGCCGTCGGCCACGCGACGATCAGGTCGGGCTCGTAGGCTTTGCCGCACATGACGAAGTAGCCTGCGCCGTACGCCTTGCGCACCACGACCGTGACCTTCGGCACCGTCGCCTCGCTGACGGCGTAGAGCATCTTGGCGCCGTGGCGGATGATGCCCTGGCGCTCCACCTTCGAGCC
>JACORX010000061.1 GCA_016179165.1 Candidatus Rokuibacteriota bacterium
CACTCCTCACAGGGTGACACGTCCCCTGCCTCCTCTCTCCGTTGCGACGGACAAGGGGCGGAACATCAATGCATCTTCCCCCGCCTTTCCCAAGGACCAGCGAGGTCGGTCCTGCTCGCCGGCATCGATGCCCATGCGGAGACCGACCCTCTGCCGTCCTGGAACGACGAGGCCCGAAGCATGCGAAGGCGATCGATGCGGCCGGTACACGCCGGGCCGGTGCGTGATCGGCGCTGCGGATCCTGATGCAGGTCAGCCTGCTCGAAGCAGTGGCTTCGGCAGGTTGGACAGGTGGCTTGTCGCATGGTCCCTCAGTGGTAGTCGCGGATGTCGACCTCGGCGGGACCGGAATCCGTCCAGCGGAAGACGACTCGCCATTGGTTGGTGATGCGGATGCTGTGGAACCCTCTCGGGTTCCCCTTGAACGCCTCGATTCGATTGCCCGGCGGCGACGCCAGATCCGTGAGCACCACAGCGTAGGCGTTGGACGCCACCGTACGCCCACGGCGTCACGCGCACCGCGGTAGGCGGCGAAGCGGCGCTCGAACTCCTCGAGCTCGGGCCCCATGTATAGAGCCCGCGATCGATCACGCGCTCGACCGTGGCCATCAGCGCGGCCTTCACCCCCCGGGCCCGTGCTCTGCCGGCTTCGGACCTCGCTCATCCACGACGCAGCCGAACTTCGACGAACTCCGACATCGTCTGTCTCGCCCGCTTGGCGTCGCGGCGGACGGCCGCCACCAACTTCGGGGGCAGGCGAAGTGTGACCGGCTTGTTGCCGGTCGGCGGCCGACCGGCCCCAGCGCGCGGGCCACCGTGGCCGGGCAAGATCTCCCGGCTCACGCGGCGGCCGATCTTGATGGGTTCATCGGTGTAGACGGTTCGCTTGCTCATAGAACACCTTGCCCTTTCACCAGAATCCTGCGCCGATGATGGGGACGCGTTCGGATCAGCGGCGCCGGCGCAGGCGCTCGAGCGACTCCTTGTGCTTCACGCACGGGTCCTCGTCGTCGACCGCGGGCGTGAACCAGACGTAGTCGAACGGAAGCCGGTCCCCGTCGAGCGGCTCCTCGTACGCGGGCGGGGACGTCACCCCGGCCTGGACCTCGAGGAAAGCGACCGACACGACGGCCGCCGAGCCGTCGAGCGCGCGCAGGTGTGCGGGCACGCCGCGATCCACGCGGGCGTGTCCGCCGCCCGCGATGAGGACCGCGCCGTCCGCCGGCCCGACCTCCAGCAGCGCGTCCGCCATCTGCGCGTCACGGGCCCGCTGGATCACCACCATCCGGGGAACGATCGACGCCGGCGCCTGACCGCAGTGCGAGTCCTGGATCTCGGCGACCATCGCCGCCTCGACGTCGGGCGCCAGCGGGCGGTCGAGGGCGTGGCGGGCGACGAACGAGCCGTCCAGGCCCTCGATGCCACGCCGGCCCGCCGCCTGCACGGTTGGCCGCGGGAGATTCGCGGCCACGATCCGCAGCCCGGCCCCGAGCGCCGCCGCGACGACGGGCCGGTACATCGCCCAGTCCGGCCAGCCGGACTTCCTCCACTCGATGGCCTCGGCCAGCGCGTCGGCGTCGGCCGGCGCCTTCCGGAGCTGCTGCGCGATGACGCCGGCCTGGTCGGTCGTGAACATCTCGAAGGCCACGGCCGGGCGGCGGCCGGCCGCGATCATGCGTTCGAGGAGCCACGCTTGCAGGCGATGGTGGTCGGGATTGTCGTGCTTCTCGCCCAGCACCGCGAAGCGGGCCCCCACCAGGCGCTGCGCCACCGCGTCGGGCTCGACGAAGCGCCCGGCGCGGACGTCCCAGATCGTTCCGGCCAGCGGATGGTCGCGGCCGGATGGCGCCTGCCAGACCGATCCCGCGCAGGCGGCGAGGAGCAGCGAAGCGGACACGAGCGCGAGCGGCAACCGCATGACGTCAGGATGCCCGAATTGCCCGGTCCGTGCCGGCCGGAGTGCGGTCGGGCTCTAGTGCCGCCCGTCCTACACCCGGAGGCCCGCGCAGTTGATCGTAACCACAATTCGGACTACACTCCCTCTGTGAAGCGGGTCACCCTTTCTCCCGCGGCCGTGCGTCAGTACAAGCGTCTGCCGGCGGCGGCCCGAAGCCTGCTCAAGAAGGAAATGCATGAGCGGCTGGCGCTCCAAGATGCCACGGAAGAAACCCGCAATCGCTTCCGGTTACGCCGGGTGTCTCGGCACGCAGACTTCGAGCTTCGCGTAGAACCCTGGCGCGTGTTCTATAGGGTGCAAGAAGAGCGGGTGGTCGTTGAACTGATCGGGCGCAAGAAGGGCGACGTCCTGGTGATCGAAGGAAAGGAGTTCGAACTATGAAGATTGAAAGCCTCCGAGAGGTCAAGGCCAAGCTGAGCAAGATCGTCAAGGAACTGCCGTCGAAGAGATCGGTCGTGATCACGAAGAACGGCCGACCTTGTGCGGTCCTCCTTCCTGTGACGGAAGAGACGGACCTCGAGAGCATGCTGCTCGCGCAGCGAAAAGATTTTTGGCAACTCATGGACCGCGCCCACCGGGACGGAGAGAAGAAGGGCTTCACGAGACTTGAAGATCTCCCTGGCTAACGGGCATCGCCGCTAGGATACCAACCGACGGTGCCGGCTGCGAGCAGGGGCCGACGGTGGTGGCTCCGCGAGGGGGAAAGCCCAAGGGCTCGCGGATGCTGGCGTAGTGGACGGGACGAACGAGTTGAAGGCGGGCGCTGAGAGCCCAGGCTACCTCAATCCGAACCTATACCGTACGGTTAGCCGATGGCGGGTAGGAGGCTGCGGGTCTTCTTCCACAAGGCGTTGCTGACTTCCGCGAAGCGCAGGTCCGGGGCGTGCGACGAACCACTTTACCGCCACGCTGGCGTCAATGACGTAGGCGCTCACCGGGCGCGGTCGGCGGCGATAAGCCGGTCGCTGTCGCTGTGCCGGCGACCACCGAGGCGGCGGCGGATCCTCGCGGCAAGCGTTGCGATGTCGGGGCCGGCCTTGGCCGCGTGCTCGAGGATGCCCTTGAGCTCCGCTTCCAGGCGGTGATCTGATAGGCGTCCGGCCGAACCTGGGCGGCCCCGCCACCCGGGGGCCAGCCGGCGACTCCCCCTCGTGCAGTACAGGCCAGGTCGAGGATGCGTCGGATGACGGCCGGATCCTCGATCAGCGCGATGCCGCGCTACTGTCACCACGTTGACCGCGGCGCCTCCCGTGGTCACGCCCGTGATGCCGGCCACGAAGGCGCGCGTCCGGGTCCCCAACGTTCCAATTCGGCCGGTATTCGTGCGTGGCGTTGTTGAAGCGCTGAAATTGCCCCGGCGCGCCGGTCTGGTCATCGAACAGCATGCCGGAGTACGCCCCGGCCGCCGCGCTCAGATTCTGCACCGCGTAGCCGGTCACGACGTTGGCGCCGTCGGTGAACCGCGTGTGCAGGAAGTCCAGCGGCGTCGTGGTCCCCAGCCCGATCTTCCCCGCGCTCTCGGTCAGCACCGAATCGCCCAAATCCGTCGCGTTCACGATCTTTCGGATGGTCCCGGTCGTGCCCCCGGTGGCCTGGGGCGTCACGCCGGCCGTCACGCGGCTCCCCTGCCCCGACGTGGGCGCGCCCGCGCCGGCCCCCGCCCCCGGGCCCGCCAGCTGGTACGCGAGGCGGGCCGGCCGCCCAGCGTGTCCACATCCGCGACCTTCACCGCCATCGATGCATACCGCACACTGGTCAGCAGCACCCGCAGCGGTTCCGGTTCGCCCGCCCTCCGGAAGTGCAGCCCCAGCCAGCGCGACTCGCCGAGGCGAGGAACGCTTCTGGCGGGCTACGGCGCGGCGGGGAACGGCGCCGGAAGGGTGGCGGCCACGAGGCTGAGCGTCCGCCGCAGGCGTCTCGACATGTACGATTGGGCGCACGGCCGGTCCGATTCGATCGAGGGCGTGACGCATTCCATCTGCACGCTGGAGTACGAGGACCACCGCCCGCTCTACGACTGGTATCTCGACGCGCTCGGCGTCTTCCA
>JACORX010000062.1 GCA_016179165.1 Candidatus Rokuibacteriota bacterium
CGCGCGGTCCCGAAGCCGGCATATTGTCGCATCGTCCAGAGCCGGCCCCGGTACATCGAGGGGTAGATGCCGCGCGTGAAGGGGTACTGACCGGGGAACCCCAGGTCCCGGAGGTAGTCGAGGCTCTGGTCGGCGAGGTCGGCAGGCGTGTGGAGCTCTTGCCCGGAGAGGCTCGGGTCATGCTGGCGCGCCGGCGCGGCATCAGCCCCCGTCGCCGAACCCGGAGGCGTGAGCTGCGCCTCCCAGCCCAGTCTCGCCTGGCGGATCTCCTCGATCGGCTCCTTGTCGGGCATGAGCAGTTCTCCGCCGTGATGATAGCAGGTGACGGGGGCAATCGCAGGCGATGGCCGAGCGTCGCAGCCTCGTGCCTGCCTCTCTGACTAAGAAAATGATCCAGGTGCTTCATTGCGTCTCGTCGGGTGTGTGTCCTAATCTGCTTCCATAGGGAGATGTCCTAGGGATCTCCCTCGGCGCTGTGAACCTCAATAGGGAGGTGTGATGGAGGAGAATCCACCGGACCCGGAGGGGCGCCGCTGGGTTTGATCAGGTAGGCGGCGCCGGAGGAGCAGCGAGGTGTGGTCGTCCAAAGATCCCGGCGCACGCCGGGACGCGGCACCTAAAGGATGCCGCACATTAGCCGCCCGGTGCACGGGGTATTCGGCCCCGTGTCACCGGGCACCGTTTTTACGGCGCCCGGCTTGAAGATCGCGCAGTCCCTGCCGTGACAGTCCACTTCCAGCAAACGTTCTGGCCTACAATGCAGGCGCGATGAGTGGCGGCAGCCGATGAGCTCGGAGTCGCCCGAGGTTCATGGACGCTGCGAGCCCGCGTTCGAGTCCCTGCGAGACGCGCTCGCCGAGATCATGGATGCCGGCTCCGAGGTGGGCGCCGCGCTCGCCGTCCAAGTGGGCAAGCAGCCGGTCGTCGACCTGTGGGCGGGCCACACTGATTCGGCCAGGACCCAGCCATGGAACGAGCACACCATCGTCAATCTCTTCTCCGTGGGGAAAGCCGTCACCGCGGTCTGCGCACTCCGGCTCGTGGAGGGTGGCGCGCTCGATCTCGATTCACCCGTATCACGCTACTGGCCCGAGTTCGCCCAGGCCGGCAAGAAGCATCTCCCCGTTCGCTACCTGTTGACTCACCAGGCGGCACTGCCCGCGGTGTTCCCGGCGCTGCCGCTCGGCGCGGAGCTGCAGTGGGAGGCGATGACGGAGGCGCTGGCCGCCCAGGAGCCGTGGTGGGAGCCGGGCGCGGGGCACGGCTACCACGTGAACACGTACGGGTTCCTCATCGGTGAAGTGGTCCGGCGGATCACCGGCAAGAGCCTGGGCACCTATCTGCGAGACGAGATCACCCGTCCGGCCGGCATCGACTTCTTCATCGGCTTCGGGCCCGAGCTCGATGCGCGGTGCGCTCCGGTCATCCCTCCCAGGCCCGGCCCGGACACGGAGGAGGGGAGGCAGTTGCTCGACGGCGACTTGGCGACGCTCACCGGCTTCCAGCGCATGCGCGCCGGCGCCTATCGGAACCCGCCGAATCTCTCGGGGCAGGGAATCATCAACACGCGCGAGTGGCGCGCCGCCGAGGTGCCCTCGACAAACGGCCACGGGAACGCGCGCGCGGTCGCGCGCCTCTACGCGGCGCTGGCGGGCGACGGCGAGCTGGACGGCGTCCACATCCTGTCCCCCACGACGGTTGAGATGGCGATCGCCGAGCAGGTGTATGGCGAGGACCAGGTCCTCCAGAGGCCGACGCGCTTCGGTCTCGGCTTCCAGCTCACCATGCCGGAGCGCCGACTCGGTCCGGGCCCCCGCTCTTTCGGACACTTCGGCGCCGGCGGCTCGCTCGGGTTCGCCGATCCTGATGCTCACGTCGCCTTCGCCTACGCCATGAACCAGGGCCGGGCTGGCTGGCAGCACAAGCACGTGCGCCATCTCATCGACCTGGTGTACGAGGCGCTGTAGCCAACTCGGGCGCACTCCATCTCGCGTGGGTCAAAAGTAGGGTCACAGCCGGGATCCAGGTGTGTCATGATGTTGGTGTCTGGCCCGGCTGTCGGTTCATTGCGGACCCCCCTCCTCACCAGACCTCGACTCTGGTTCCACCTTCCGCCTCCCAGAGAGTGCCATTCCCGGCGGGAGTTCTGTTTGGAGGTTTACCATGGCGCATAAACTTTATGTCGGAGGCTTGTCCTTCTCAACGTCGGAAGAACGCCTGCGCGAGATGTTCGCGGTGGCCGGCGGGGTCGAATCCGCCGCAGTCGTGATGGATCGTGACTCGGGTCGCTCGCGCGGATTCGGCTTCGTCGAGATGGCGACGGCCGAGCAGGCCGCCGACGCGGTCAAGCAGTTCAATGGCCAGGCCGTGGACGGCCGCACGCTCAAGGTCGAGCTGTCGACCGGCGCGGGCGCAGGTAGCGGCAGAAGCCGCGGGTAGGCGGGAGATGAGTGAACTCATGACGAGCCTCGATGGGCTTCGCGAACGGGGACAGATGACGTGGAGTGAGCACGAGCAGGGCTGGGTCGGGACGCCGGGGGAGATCTTCGACGCCCTCGCCGCGGACGGCTTCCACGAATGCAAGCGTGAGATGACATCGAGCCGGCGCGATTGCCGGCCGGTAGGCGGCGTGTGGCAAGGCGTCAATCCGCTGACCAATTCCGTGGCGTCGCTGATCTGGGTGGCTCGCCCGGCCCCGCGACCGGCCACGTTGTTCATCGAGATCGACGGGGAAGCGTTTCCCAGCCTTTAGCTGGTTGCAGGCTACCGGTCTCTATCGTCC
>JACORX010000063.1 GCA_016179165.1 Candidatus Rokuibacteriota bacterium
CCTTGACGGTATATGCATGCTATGCATATACTCCCCGGGTGGGGTTCGAGTGGAACGACCAGAAAGAAGCAGAGAATCTCGAGAACCATGGAATCGACTTCAGGGAAAGCATCGAAGCCTTCGACGATCCGCTGGCCCTGGTCCGTGCCGATCCGGACCACTCGCGGGACGAGCACCGATTCATTATCATCGGGCATTCGAAGAAGGGGCGGGTCCTGCTGACGGTCTTCAAGGAGAGACGCGCTGAGGTCCGCATCATTTCATCGAGACGCGCCACGCGGCGCGAGGTGAGGGACTATGAGGAAGGAATATGATTTTTCCAAGGCGTGGCGGTCCGAGTTCTGGAAACACATGCCGCCTCCGGACCAACTTGACCGCCACATCAAGGTACGCATCACAATCTTCGTCGACAACGACGTTCTGAAGTTCTTCAAGGCGCGAGCGGCAAAGCGGGGGAAGCCGCCGTACCAAACCCAGATCAACCAGGCGCTCCGCGAGTACATGGAAGGGAGCCCGCCACAGGGAAAGGGCGGCCTCAGCGAGCACAAGCTCATCTCCCACCTCGCCGAGCGGATCGCCGAGTACTCGGCCGCGAAGCGCAAGAAACATCGGACGAAGAAGTCCAAGGCCTGAACGCTACCACCCGACGAAGAGCGTTTCCGGCGCTTCGAGGCGGCGGATGATGGCCTGGGCGAAGCGCGCGCCGTCCGCGCCGTCGGCCACGCGGTGGTCGAAAGTCAGCGTGATGGGCAGCATCATGCGCACCAGGATCTGACCGCCCCGGACCACGGGCTCCTCCCTGCCCCGCGCCACGGCCAGGATCGCCACTTCCGGGTAGTTGATGATGGGGATGGCGCCCGTGCCACCGAGCGCGCCGAGATTGGTGATCGTAAAGGTGCCACCGCGGAGGTCGTCGAGCGCCGCCTTGCCGTCACGCACCCGCTGGGCGAGCGCCGCAAGCTCGCGGGCGATGTCCATGACGGGCTTCGTGTCCACGTCGTGGATCACGGGAACGATCAACCCCCGGTCAGTCGCCACGGCGATACCGAGGTGGCAGTAGCGCTTGAGGATCAGCTCGCCCGCCCCGGCGTCGAGGCTCGCGTTGAACTGCGGGTGCTCGTGAAGCGCCAGCGCCGCCGCCTTGAGGAGGAAGCTCGTGAGCGTCAGCGTGATGCCGCGCTGCTTGGCCGCCTCGAAGCTTCGCGTGACGATCGCGTTTAGATCGGTGACGTCGGCCTTGTCGAAGTGGCTTACGTGCGGGATGAGCGCGGCCGACAGCGCCATGCGCTCGGCGATGGTGCGCCTGAGGTGCGAGAGCGGCTGGCGCTCGACGGGCCCCCACTGCTCGAATTCGGGCAAAGGCGGCGGCTCGAGCCCGACGGCGGCGAGCGGCTTGGCCGGGCCCGCGGGAGCGGCGGCGCGCGCGGGCGCCGCGGGAGCGTCTGGGGTCTTGCTCACGCTTGGGGGCTTGCCCGCGCCCGCACGCACGTCGTCGTCGGTGATGCGGCCCCCCGAGCCCGTGCCGCGCACGGCCTGAAGGTCCACACTCAACTCGCGCGCGAGACGCCGCGTCGAGGGCGCGGCGGCAACCGGTCCGCCGTCGCCGCGTGGCGCCACCGCGGGCTGGGCCGCCGGCGCCACGGGCGCGGCGGCCGCGGGGGCGGAGCGTGCCGGTGGCGCGGCGCCGACGGCATCGGCGAAGCTCACGAGCGGCTCGCCGACCTTGACGGTCTGCCCGGGATGGACGTGGATCTTCTCCACGCGGCCGCCGAAGGGCGACGGGATCTCGACCTGCGCCTTGTCGGTCTCGACCTCGATGAGCGGCGAGTCCTCCTTGACGACGTCGCCCTCGTGGACCAGGACGGCGCGGATCTCGGCTTCGATCAGTCCCTCGCCGAGATCGGGCAGGACAAACGTTCTGGCCATGCTAGAAGGCCAGCGTCTCGCGCGCGGCGGCGAGCACGCGCGCGGCGTCGGGCACGGTCGCCTTCTCGCGCGCGAAGCCCGGGAAGGGCACGTCGTAGGCCGCGACCCGACGGATGGGCGCCTCGAGCGAGAGGAAGGCACCCTCCATGATGCTGGCCGCGATCTCGGCGCCGGGGCCGAAGCTCCTCGGCGCCTCATGGACGATGACGGCGCGCCCGGTTTTGGCGACGGAGGCCGTCAGCGTCTCGCGGTCGAGCGGCGAGATGGTCAAGAGATCGATGACCTCGGGCGCCACGCCGTCCTCAGCCTGGAGCGTTTCCGCCGCCTCGAGCGCCACGCGCAGCATCGCGCCGTAGGCGATGAGCGTCAGTCTCCGTCCCTCGCGGACGACCTGCGCCCGGCCGATGGGCATGGCCTCGCTCTCGTCGGGCACTTCCTCCTTCGACGCGTGGTACAGCGCCTTGTGCTCGAAGAAGACGACGGGGTCGGGGTCGCGGATCGCGGCGACGAGCAGCGCGCGCGCCGTGCGCGGCCCCGACGGGATGACCATCTTGAGCCCCGGGATGTGGGCGTAAAACTGCTCCTCGCTCTCGGAGTGGTGCTCGAGCGCGCGAACGCCGCCGCCGAACGGCATGCGGATCACCATCTGGCAGTGAAAGCGCCCCTGGCTGCGCTGGCGGTACCGCGCTGCGTGGTTCTCGATCTGGTGAAAGCACTGGAAGGCGAAGCCGGAGAACTGGATCTCGCAGACGGGCTTGAGAC
>JACORX010000064.1 GCA_016179165.1 Candidatus Rokuibacteriota bacterium
CCCGGGTGCCTGCGCTTCAACGTCCTCCAGGACGCGCAGGATGAGAACGTCTACTATTTCTACGAGGTCTACAAGGATGAGGCCGCGATCGAAGCCCACCGCGCGGCGCCGCACAACGCGGTCTGGAAGGCCGTCGCCGACACGCTGGACGGGCCGACCGAGGCGACCCGCTGCCGGACCGTGTTCCCTGCGGCGCGCGCGTACTGGGGTAAGTAAGGGCGATGGGCAAGGTGGTCTCCGCGGCGTCCGAACGAGCTGGGCGGCTCGCTCCACGTGCCGATCTCCATCCCCGGTCTGGGCGAGCACTGAGCGCACCGCCGGCCGCGAGGTCGCGCTAGCCTGCGCCATTCACGAACGCGTGTTCACGCATAGCCCGAGCTACGGCGCTTCGACGGCGCGGGAAGCCAGGAGCGCAACGATCCGCTCCTCCTCGTAGCCCAGGAGATTCGCGAGCACGTCGCGCGTGTGCTCGCCGACGCGATGCGGAGCCGGGCCCAGGGGGTGGACCGGCTGTCCGTCGAGGTGGTAGGGACTGGCCGTCACGCGTACCTCCCCGCGCGCCGGATGCGACAGCGCCGGGAAGAACTTCCGCTCGGCAAGCTGGGGCGCCGCGATGACTTCGGCCGGGTGCAGGACCGGCGCGCAGGGCAGCCGCGCCTTCGTGAGCACGTCGATCGCCGCCTCCACGCTCGAAAAGTCGTCGAGCCATCGGCCGATCACCGCGCGGAGGGCGCGCCAATTCTCGCGGCGCGCCTCCGCCGTCGAGAAGCGCACATCGATCCCCATTTCCGGACGCTCCATCACCTTGAGCAGCCTCGGCCACAGCTCGGGCCCGCCGACGACCTGAAAGGCCAGGTAGCGGGCCCCTATCTTGTGGACCACCATGCCGGGCCTCGGATTACCCTGCTCCATGCCGCCGTTGAGAACGGCCCCGAAGGTCACGCTGTCAGAGGCCACGAGCGCCTCGAGCATCGAGACGTCCAGGTGCGCGCCGCGTCCCGTGCGCGCCCGCCGCCAGAGCGCGCCCAGGATGGCGGTGGAGGCATGGGTCGCGGCCAGCATGTCGGCGGCCTGGAGGTTCGAGGCCCGCGGGTTCGGCTCGTCGCCCTGCTCGAGGTGCATGAGCCCGGACATGGCGTTGATGGTGTGGGCGAAGGCCGGGCGGAGCCGCCACGGGCCCGTCTGCCCGAAGCCCGAGATGGAGCAGTAGACGATGTCAGGGTTCACCAGGCGGACCGCTCCGTAGTCGCAGCCGAGCCGGGCGACCACGCCCGGCGTGAAGTTCTCGATGAAAACGTCGGCGCGGCGGGCGAGGTCGAGCACCACGCGGCGGCCCTCGGCGTGGGACAGGTCCACCGCCACGCTCTCCTTGCCCGCATTGACGCGTGTGAAATACGTGCTCTGGTCGTCGCGGCCGGGCTCGAGCTGATGCGGGTTGTGGCGCGTCTCCTCGCCGGGGCCCGGCCGCTCGATCTTGATGACGCGAGCGCCCATGTCGGCCAGCAGGCGCGTGCAGTACGGGCCCGCGAGAACGCGGGTGAGATCGAGGATCAGCAGGCCGCTCAGCGGGAGAGGATCGTCCGGCGCCGCCGCCGGCATGTCAGGCTCCTCCCTCTCCCCCGGCCAGGGGGCTGGCGAGCCTGGCCAGGGGAGAGACCATGGTCAGGCCGCCGTCGAGCAGGATCGTCTGGCCGGTGAGGAAGCCCGCGCCGTCGGAGACGATCCACGCGACGCAGTCGGCCACGTCCTCCACGGTGCCGCTTCGCCGCACCGGGGTTCTCGCCGCGAGGGCCGCCATCGTCGCCTCATAGTCGCGCCCGAGCCCCCGTTCGATGTAGAGCCTCGATGAATCCGTGCTGATCATGCCCGGGTTGACGCCGTTGACCGTGATGCCCTCAGGTCCGAGCTCGAGTGCCAAGGACCGCACCAGGCTCTCGACGGCGGCCTTGGCGCCGCCCAGCAGGCCGTGGCCCGGCATGGCCTGGAAGGAATCGATGCCCGAGACCGCGACGATGCGGCCGGCGCGCCCGCGCATGAGCGGCATCACCGCCTGGATTGCGGCAATGAACGAGTCCACAGAGATCGCGAAGGTGCGGCGGACGTTGTCCGCCTTCTGTTCCAGCATGGGGCGGAAGGAGGTGGCCGCGGCGTTCGCGACGAAGATATCGACGCGGCCGAAGGCCTCGCCGACGCGCTCGAAGACTGGCGGAACGTGCGACGGCTGGCCGAGCTCGAGCGGGAGCGCCAAGCCCTTGACGCCCTCGCGCTCGATCTCCTCGACGACTTGGGCCGCGAGCTCGGCGCTGCGCCGGTAGGTCAGCACGCAGTGGGCGCCGTCGCGCGCGAGCCGGAGCGCGATGCCGCGGCCGATACCGCGCGTGCCCCCCGTGATGACGGCCACGCGGCCGTCAAGCGGTCTCGTCGGCGCCGGCGCCATCAGGCCAGGAAGTCTCGGCAGAGCGCTTCCCACATGGTGGCCGACAGGCGGAGGCTCTCCGTGTCGATGCGCTCGTTGTTGCCGTGGAACATGAGCGGGTAGTCGGTGTAGGGGATGCGCCGAGAGTGCAGGGCGAAGCCGTAGGACGGCACGCCCTTCCAGCGAAAGAAGCGCGAGTCGGTGGCGCCGCCCGTGAGCCGCGGGATGATCTTGCTGCCGGGCACGAGCGCCTGCGTCACCCGGGCGAGCGCGTCCCCGAGTGGCGTGTGGAGGGACGTCGTCGAGCCTTCCTGGCCGCGCGGCGCCTCGATCTCCACCCGTGAGGCGAGGTCGCCCAGCGCCTCCTTCAGCATGGCGTCCACGTCGAGCGGGCTCACGCCGGGAAGCGCGCGGACGTCCACGTCGATCGCGATGCGGTCGGGGATGACGTTGATCTTCGATCCGCCGTGGACGACGTTCGGCGAGAAGGTCGTGTGGGTGCAGGCATGGGCCATGCGCGCCAGCCCCAGCGGCTCGAGGTGGCGCACGGCTTCCAGCACGCGGCCGGGATCGGTCAGCGCCGCCTCGAGCTCTTTGGGCAGCTCGAGCTCCGCCACGTAGCGGCGCCACTCGTCGAGGATCTTCGCCTTGGGCTGGTAGACGGCTACCCGGCGCACCACCTCGGCCGCGGTGACGAGCGCGTTGTCCGTGCGGAAGGGCATCGAGCCGTGGCCGGGCGTGCCCTTGACCACGAGCCGCCGCCAGTTGACGCCCTTCTCGCCGACAGTTACCGGCAGCTTGATGCCCGAGGGCGCGGGGATGGGCACGCCGCCGCTCTCGGTGATCACGTAGTCGGCCTTGACCGCGTCGAACTTTTCGCGGGTCAGGTAGCTGGCTCCGTAGACGCTGCCGGCTTCCTCATCGGCCACGGCGAGGTAGATCAGCGTGCCGCGCGGCTTGAAGCCGCTCCTCGCCAGCCGCCGGGTAGCCACCGCCATGGTGGACGTGATGTTGAGCATGTCGGTGGCCCCGCGGCCCCACACGATCCCGTCCACGACTTCGGCGCCGAAGGGATCGCGCTCCCAGCCGGACGGATTGACGGGCACCACGTCGGTGTGTCCCATCAGCAGGAGCGTTGGAGCTTTGGGGTCGCTGCCGTCTATTCGAGTGATGAGGCTGATCCGATCGGGCCCGGCCGCGTGGCGCTCGAAGGAAAGGCCCGAGCCCGCGAAATACGATTCGATCGCGTCGGCGTTGCGTTCCTCGTGGCCTGAGTCCGGCGTGCCGTCGTTCACGCAGGCGTTCCTGATGAGGGCGCACAGCAGCTCCGTCGCTTCGGTCTCGAGATCCTTCTCGTCGGTCACGGGGTCTCCTCGGGTCTCAGTGGTTGCCGCCCAGGCGGTGAAGCGTGGCCGCGGCCTCGGCGATCATCTGCTCGATCAGCTCCCGCGCGGGCACGATCTCGCTGATGAGCCCCGCGCTCTGGCCGCAGGCGGCGTGGCCGTTCTCGATGTCACCCTCCTCGCGCGCCCGGATGGCGGCGGGGAAGCCCACCCGCTGCGCCTGGAGCGGGAAGGGCAGGATCTCGGCGGTACGCTTCTCCCACTCGCGCGTGAAGTCGTTGCGGATCGCGCGGCAGGGTTTGCCGGTGGCGCCGCGATGAACCACCGTGCCTTCTTCGTCGATGGCGACGATCTTCTTCTTGTAGTTGTCGTGGCCGTAGGCTTCGTGGGTGGCGATGAAGCGCGTGCCCATCCAGACGCCGACGGCGCCCAGCGCCAGCGTGGCGGCAAGCCCGCGCCCGTCGGCGACACCGCCGGCCGCCACGACGGGAACGGGCGCCACCGCGTCCACCGCCGCCGGGATCAGCACCATGCCGCCGATGCGGCCGGTGTGCCCTCCGGCCTCGTGGCCTTGAGCAATAACCACGTCTACTCCGTTCGCGGCGTGGTCCCGCGCCTGCTTGACGTTGCCGCAGAGGGCCATGACCTTGATGCCGAGCCGATGGGCCTGGGAGGTGACGGGGCCGGGATTGCCGAGGCCGGCGATGAGCACCGGCACGCGCTCCTCGAGGGCCACGTCTATCCAGCCCTTGACCTGGTCGGTGAATTGCTCCACCTCGTCGCCAGCGGCGCGGATCGTCGCGAAGAGGACGTCCACGCCGAAGGGCTTGTCGGTGAGATCGCGCACGCGTTGGATCTCGTCGCGGAGATGTGCGGGGGTGCCGTGGGCCGCGGCGATGACGCCGAGCCCGCCCGCCGCAGACACGGCGGCCGCCAGCGACGAGCGGGCAACCCAGCCCATGCCCGCCTGGCAGATCGGGTAGCGGATGCCGAGGAGGTCGCAGAGCGGCGTGTGAAGCGCAGAGCGTGTCTTCGTGGCCATGGTCGTGTCCTCCCGCGGTTGGTGTGCGGGGGCCACTATCGCACGCGGCGCTGCCGACGGCAACCGGGGAGGCCGCAGGAGCCGGACCGCTCAGCCCTTCAGCAGCTCCTCCGCGATGCGCTTGATGTCCCCGGCCTCGACCTGGCCCGTGTGGGTCTTCATGATGTCGCCGACGAGGCGCCCGACCTGCTTGGCGTCGGCGATGCC
>JACORX010000065.1 GCA_016179165.1 Candidatus Rokuibacteriota bacterium
GTCTACGTCCTGGGCAAAGACGAAGGCGGGCGGCACACGCCGTTTTTCAATGGGTACCGGCCGCAGTTCTACTTTCGGACGACGGACGTGACGGGGGTGTGCACCATGCCGGCGGGGGTGGAGATGGTGATGCCGGGGGACAACGTGACGATGACGATCGAGCTGATCCAGCCGGTGGCGATGGAGAAGGAGCTGCGGTTCGCGATCCGCGAGGGCGGGCGCACCGTGGGCGCCGGCGTCGTCGCGGAGATCGCGGAGTAGGCGGTGCGCGACGTCATCTCGCTCGCGTGCCCCGAGTGCCAGCGGCGGAACTACACGACGACGAAGAACAAGCGGACCCATCCGGACCGCATGGAGATCAAGAAGTTCTGCAAGTGGTGCAGGAAGCACGCTCCGCACAAGGAATCGAAGTAGGGCGGAACATTACAACATTCGTAGGCGTGTAGCTCTAACGGCTAGAGCACCGGACTCCAAATCCGGGGGATGGGGGTTCGAATCCCTCCACGCCTGCCAGATTCGGGAACCAGTGAGAGGTCATGAGATTCTTCGAGCGCGTCAAGCAGTTCGTCCACGAGGTGGCGGGCGAGTTTCGGCGGGTGAGTTGGCCCAACAGGGCCGAGGTTGTCAACTCGACCGTTGTGGTCCTCGCGGTGGTGGTGGTGCTGGCCGTGTTCCTGGCGGCCGTGGACATGGGGCTCTCGTGGATCGTGGAGCGGATCCTTCGGTGGGGTTAGTGCAAGGCAAGGGGGTCATTCGGGCATGAGCGAGACCAGCACGTCGGCGAAGCAGTGGTTCGTCGTCCACAGCTACTCGGGGTTCGAGAACAAGGTGGCGGCGGCGATCGAATCGCGGGCGAAGATCTTCAACCTTCAGGAGTTCTTCGGGCGGGTCATCGTCCCGACGGAGAAGGTTCGTGAGATCCGGAAGAGCAAGAAAATCGAGACCGAGCAGAAATTCTTCCCGGGCTACCTGCTCGTGGAGATGGAGCTGACCGACGACACCTGGCACCTGGTGCGCTCAACGCCCAAGGTGACCGGGTTCGTGGGCTCGGGCGCCAAGCCCGTGGCGCTGCCGGCGGAGGAGGTCGAGGGCATTCTGAAGCAGATGGAGGAAGGCGCCGAGAAGCCCAAGCTCAAGTCCACCTTCCAGAAAGGGGACAAGGTGCGGGTCATCGAGGGGCCGTTCGTGAACTTCCAGGGCTCGATCGACGACCTCAACCCGGAGCGCGGGAAGCTCAAGGTGATGGTGGCGATCTTCGGGCGGATGACACCGGTCGAACTCGAGTACTACCAGGTGGAGAGGCTCTGATCCATGGCGAAGAAAGTTCAGGCGATGGTCAAGCTGCAGATCCCGGCCGGTAAGGCCAACCCCTCGCCGCCGGTGGGCCCCGCGCTCGGCCAGCACGGGGTCAACATCATGGAATTCTGCAAGGGTTTCAATGCCCAGACCGGGTCCCAGGAGGGGCTGATCCTGCCCGTCGTGGTGACGATCTACCAGGACCGGTCCTTCACCTTCGTGGTGAAGACGCCCCCGGCGGCGGTGCTGCTCAAGCGGGCCGCGGGCATCGCCAAGGCCTCGGCCGTGCCGCACAAGGACAAGATCGGCAGGGTCACGCGCGCTCAGGTTCGCGAGATCGCCCAGACCAAGCTGGTGGACCTCAACACGGACTCGATCGAATCCGCCATGCGCACGGTCGAAGGCACGGCCCGCAGCATGGGCATCGATGTCGTTTAAACGTATTGCGAGCTGAGCGGCGGCCGAGATGCCGCAGGCACGAGCGTGTGGCAGTTCGAGGTGAGCGCCGGAGGCGCGAGCCGAGGGCTGAGACGATCGCGAGCGGTGAAATGTTCGAGAATGGAGTGACGATATGCCAGTGATGACGAAGCGGCTGAAGGCGACCGAGGCGCTGATCGACCGGACGAAGCCGTACTCGGTCGAGGAGGCGATGGACATCGTGAAGAAGGCGCCCCCGGCGAAGTTCGACGAGAGTGTCGATCTCTCGCTCCGGCTCGGGGTCGACCCCAAGCACGCCGACCAGATGGTCCGCGGCGCCATCGTGCTGCCGCACGGCATTGGCAAGACGGTGCGCGTGGCCGTGTTCGCAAAGGGTGAGAAGGAGCGCGAGGCGCGCGAGGCCGGGGCCGACGTGGTGGGCGCCGAGGACCTGGTCGAGAGGATCCAGGGCGGCTTCATGGACTTCGACTCGACGATCGCGACGCCCGACCTCATGGGGCAGGTCGGCCGGCTCGGCAAGATACTGGGCCCGCGCGGGCTCATGCCGAACCCGAAGATGGGCACCGTCACGTTCGACGTGGGCCGCGCCGTGCGGGAGGTCAAGGCCGGCAAGGTCGAATTTCGCGTGGACAAGGCCGGCAACGTCCACGTGCAGGTGGGTAGGAAGTCATTCCCGCAGGAGAGCCTCGTTGCCAATGCGATGGCGCTGCTGGAAGCCATCGTCAAGGCCAAGCCGGCGGCCTCAAAGGGCGTGTACCTGCGCTCGCTGACGCTGTCCACGACCATGGGGCCAGGCATTCCGGTTGACGCCCAGCGGGTCGCGAACCAGTTCAAAAAGCAGATCTAGCCGGACTCAAGGAGTAGGGACGTGCCGACTCAAGCGAAAGTGGAGAGCGTCGAGGCCCTGAAGGAGCGGCTGGGCACCGCCAAGACCGTGGTGCTGACCGAGTATCGCGGGCTCAGCGTCCAGCAGCTGTCGAACCTGCGCAAGCAGCTCAAGGGCGCCGCAGCGGAGTACAAGGTGGTCAAGAACCGCTTGGCCCGCCTCGCCGTCAAGGGCTCGACCCTCGACGCGCTCGGCGTGCACCTCAAGGGCCCGACGGGACTCGTGTTCACGAAGCAGGACCCGGTGGCGGTGGCGAAGGCGCTGCAGGCCTTCGTCAAGACCAACCCGCAGTTGCAGATCAAGCTCGGGCTGGTGGAGGGCAAGGTCGTTCAGCCGGCGGAGCTCAAGGCGCTGGCGGACCTTCCGTCCAAGGAACAGCTCCGAAGCCAGATCGTGGGCGCCCTGCAGGGACCAATGGCTCAGCTTGTGAGCCTGTTGCAGGCGCCGCTCCGGGAGATCGTCTACGTGCTCGAGGCCCGGGGCAAGGGCGCAGCCGATTCAGCCTGAGACAGGTTTTCATATCACGACGTAGCAACCACACACGGAGGCGGATGACATGGCGACGAACATCGAAGAGATCGCGGAGAAGCTGGACACGCTGACACTGCTGGAGGCGTCCCAGCTTTCGAAGCTTTTGCAGGAGAAGTGGGGTGTGTCGGCGGTAGCGGTAGCCGCCCCGGTGGCCGGCGGCGCGGCGGCGGCCGGCGGCGCGGCGGCAACCGAGGAGCAAACGGAGTTCGACGTCGTTCTCATGGCGGCCGGCGAGAAGAAGATCCAGGTGATCAAGGTCGTGCGCGAGCTGACGAGCCTCGGCCTCAAGGAGGCCAAGGATCTCGTCGACGGCGCGCCCAAGCCGGTGAAGGAGAAGGTGGCCAAGGCCGAGGCCGCGGACATGAAGAAGAAGCTCGAGGAGGTCGGTGCGACGGTCGAAGTGAAGTAGCCTCCGTACGCGCGGGAGAGCATAGAACGGGGGCGCGCGCCCCCCTCGACCAACGTGTGGCCCCGGCCCGTCCGGCGGGGTTGAGCACCCGGCGGTTAGATGCCGTCGGGGCGCGGAGGGTGTATGGCAGGCACGATCCAGTGCGGGCGCCGGGTCCGCAAGGACTTCGGCAAGATTCCGTCTATCGTTGAGATCCCGAATCTCATCGAGATCCAGAGGCGGTCGTACGAGCAGTTTCTGCAGAAGGACGTGGCACCCGATCGTCGCGAGGAGACGGGGCTGCAGGCGGTGTTCAAGTCCGTGTTCCCCATCGCCGACTACAACGACAACGCCCTGCTCGAGTTCGATAGCTTCCACTTCGGCGATCCGAAGTACACGGTCGAGGAGTGCCACGATCGCGGGATGACATTCGCCATCCCGCTCAAGGTGACGCTGCGGCTCGTGGTCTACGACCACGACCAGGAGGCAAAGACCCGCACCATCCGCGAGCAGCGCGGCCAGGAAGTCTACCAGGGCGAACAGCCGCTGATGACCGACAAGGGCACCTTCATCATCAACGGCACCGAGCGCGTGGTCGTGAGCCAGCTCGTCCGGTCGCCGGGGTGCTACTTCGACCGCTCGCTCGACAAGAC
>JACORX010000076.1 GCA_016179165.1 Candidatus Rokuibacteriota bacterium
TGCCAAAGAGACCAACAACCGAAGCGTGTCGTTCACGGCCGCGGAGTCGCGGAAGACGGCGGCGATATCAGGATCGAGGAGGACAACATTTGTCCCCTGGCGATAGCGCTCGTAGTACTTACCGCGCACGGCTCCGCTGAAGTCGTATTCCGGGAGGAGATCGTCGTCGTACTCAGCCTTGCGTCTCGGACTCATACTTTCTTCTCTCGCGCCGGGTTGCTCGGCGACCGCTGATGATTCGGATTCTGTCCTCACGTTCCGCGTGAACGACGGTGATCAGACGTTGACTCGTTGAAAGCCCGATCGTCACGAAGCGCGACTCCTCGCCTGAATGCTGCGGTTCGGGAATCGTGCCCGCAAGAGGATCGCCGAACACCGTCGACGCCTCGTCGAAGGACACGCCGTGTTTCGCCAAGTTTCGAGCTGCCTTCGCCGGATCCCATTCGAACTGCACGGCGCCATAATACGATTACTCACCGTTGTGCGTGTCGGCTTCTCGGACCAGCGCGTCAAGAGTCGCCGAACTAGAATTCGGTGGAACTGTGTAGCGCTGGGTACCAAGCGCGCGTCGGCAGCGTAGCACGGCGGTGCCGAGCATGGCCCGTGGGTAATCTCGCACCAGAAACGCGGGTTTCGCCGGCAAGCGTGGGCCGTCTGACGCCTTGCTATGCAGACCTCGGATATACGATATGCGAGGTCTGTGTTTCCGGTGGGGGAGCGGGTTCGGCGTCACAGGGCTGTCATCCGATCCGCGGGGCTCTGGACCCCAGCCGGGCCGCGATTGAGGACGTGCGCGTGTAGATCATGGTGGTGTTCACGTCGTGGTGGCCGAGTAGCTCCTGGACGGTCCGGATGTCGTGGCCGTCCTCCAGCAGGTGGGTGGCGAACGAATGACGGAAGGTGTGGCACGAGGCGCGCTTCGGGATGGCAGCCTTCATGAGGGCCTCCCGCACGGCCCGCTGGAGCACGGATTCGTGAAGGTGGTGCCGGCGGCGCTGGCCGGTGGCGCGCTCCACGTAGATTCGGGTGGCCGGAAACACCCATTGCCAGGGCCACTCGCGGCCGGCGTTCGGGTACTTGCGCGCCAGGGCCGACGGCAGCTCCACCCAGCCGGCGCCGTGACGAAGATCCATCTCGTGCTGCTGCTTTACCGCCTCGAGGTGACGGGTCAGGTCTGCTTTCACGACGGCCGGCAGCATCGTCACTCGATCCTTGTCCCCCTTGCCACTGCGGACGACGAGCTGGTTCCGCGCGAAGTCGACATCCTTCACCCGGAGGTGCGCGCATTCGAGCAGCCGCAGGCCGGCGCCGTAGAGGAGCATGGCCATCAGACGGGGCACGCCGTGCATCTGGAGGAGGAGGGTCCGAACCTCGTCTCGGGTGAGCACGACAGGGAGCCGCGCCGGGCGCTTCGCCCGGACCACGTCGTCCAGCCATGGCAGGTCTTGTTCGAGAACGTCGCGATAGAGGAACAGGAGCGCGCTCAGTGCCTGGTTCTGGGTCGACGCCTCCACGTTGCCCTCGACGGCGAGCGAGCTGAGGAACTTCGTGATCTCGGGTGCGCCCATCTCGGCTGGATGGCGCTTGCCGTGGAAGAATATGAAGCGGCGGATCCACGCCAAATAGGTACTCTCGGTGCGCCGGCTGTAATGCCGGACGCGCGCGGCTTCCCGGACGCGGTCGAAAAGTCGAGGCGCGCGCGAGGGGGATGGGTCGGGCTCACGCACCTCCCGCATGGCGCCGGCCGCGCACACATACCGGACCCCGGTGCTCGCCCCAGCAGCCACGGTGTGGAGGATAGCCCCTTCCCCCACCGGGTTCAAGGGAGTGGACAAATCGATACAGCGATCGCCACGGCGGTTTGACCCGGCCCTCGCGATCTGGCACGATCAGCGCCGAGGGAGATGCCATGAAGCCATTCGTGATCAATCGCTACGGCCGCATCGTCTTCCCGTTCAACTTCTTCCCCGAGCTCGACTTCTCCATCTTCCAGACGCTCGACCAGTTCGCGGCCGTCATCAAGCGCGACTTCGAGGAGAAGGCGCCCACCGAGGCCGACATCGTGGCGCGCGTGGAGTCCCGGGGCTACACGGGCCGCTACGAGGTCTTGCGCGACCTGGCGCTCCACCTCTTCTGGGTCAACCGCTACGCGATGACCATGTACGAGAAGCGCCCGACGCGCTGGCGCGATGTTCCAAGGCAGCGCGACGATGTTTTCTTGCCCGTGTTCGCGGCCCGGGACAGCGATGAGATGACGGCCGCCATCGAGGCCGCCTACCGGTCGCTGCCGCCAACCTGGGACGAGGGGACCGAGGACAAGGTCTGCCGCGTGTTGCTGGACCTCTTCCGCCACAAGAAGGGCGCCGGCGACGAGCTGCCGGCCATCAAGCCGACAGTCGGCGAGATCCTCGCGAACCCGAAGAACCTGACCTACCACCTGCTGGCGTACGACCCGGACTACCCGGGCTACGGCCATGACGACATCATCGAGTTCGCCCATGGCGTCCCCGAGCTGGAAGCGCTCATGCGGCAGGCGATGGTCCTGCACAACCAGTACCGCTGGGACCGCGCCAAGACGCGCCTCACCGAGGTGGGCCGGCTCCACGACGACGACTTCGTGGTGGTCTTCCACCCGCGCGGCGACGACGTCCTGCGGTTCATCCGCCGGGTCAAGGGCGCGCAGCGGGTCCGGCCGCGCAGGCCCGCGCCGTCGGAGTCGCGCCGGCCGGTCCGGCCCTACCCGCCGATCGACGTGCGTGCGCGCTTCGCGGTCATGCCGCGGATCGAGGCCATCGCGGTCTACAAGGGCGAGCGGCCCTGCACCAACGACGATCTCGTCCGCAACGCCGCCTACTGCTGGTCGCCGATGACGGTGGAGGAGATCCGGGAGAAGACCGGCATCGAGCAGCGGCTCTACACCGAGCTCGATCTCGACCAGATGGCGCTCCTGGCGGCGCGGCGGGCGCTCGAGAAGTCGGGGCGCAAGGCCGAGGAGATCGGCGCGGTACTGTTCTGTTCCTGCACCAGCTCCAAGATGATGCCGTCGCTCGCGACCTGGCTCTCCGGCCAGCTCGGCATGTTCCAGACCCACGCCTCATGCGACATCGTGGCGGCCTGCGCCGGGCTGCCGTACGGGCTCAGCGAGGCGGTGCGGCTGCTCCAGGAAGTCGAGCGGCCCATCCTGGTCGTGTGCGGGGAGAAGTTCTCGGACAAGATCGGGACGGTGCGGACCTCGCGGATGATCTTCGGCGACGGTGCCGCCGCCCTCGTGGTCGGTCCCGCCCCAGCCGGCGCCGCCCACGACATCGAGGTGCTCCAGACCTACGCGAGCGGGCCCATGTCGGAGGTGGACTCGATCATCTGGCCGAATCCGGAGTTCGACAACAACATCACGGTCTACGGACCCGAGGTCCGCGCTCTGGCCAAGCGCTACCTGGTCCAGATGCTGGACGAGCTCCGCGCCCTGCCTCATCCCGATGGGCTCGCCGGCGCTTCGCTCCTCGACGCCGTGGACCTGATCGTCCCGCACCAGGCCAACAAGACCATGGTGGTGAGCCTTGCCCAGGCGGCCGGCGTCGCGCCCGAGCGCCTGTACTTCAACATCGAGCGCGTCGGCAACACGTCATCGGCCAGCATCCCGATCGCGCTCCACGATGCCGTGCAGGAGGGCGTGATCACCCGGCCGGTGCGCGTCTTCGCGCCGGGCTTCGGCGCCGGCGCCGTGGGCGGCTACGCGGTCCTCCGCGTCGATCCCGCCGTCGTGGCATAAACCCACGCCCACACAAGGAGATTCCATGACCAACGACGAGAAGGAGAACCTCGGCCCGCTGGGGCCGCTCGTAGGCACGTGGGAAGGCGACAAGGGCGACGACACCGCGCCCTCGGACGACCGGGGCACGGAGAAGAACAGGTTCCGCGAGCGCATGACCTTCGAGCCCATCGGGCTCGTGGAGAACCACGAGCAGAAACTGTACGGATTGAAATACTCCACGGTGGCCTGGCGGATCGGCGAAGCGGAGGCGTTCCACCAGGAGGTAGGGTACTGGCTGTGGGACGCCAAGGCCCGGCAGGTCATGCGGTGCTTCATCGTGCCGCGAGGGGTGGTTGTCCTCGCGGGGGGCACCGTGAAGCCCGGCGCCAAAACCTTCAAGCTCTCCGCCACGGTCGGTTCGCGCACTTACGGGATCTGCTCAAACCTGTTCCTGGACAAGGAGTTCAAGACCGTCAGGTACGAATTAAAGATCACGGTGCACGGCGAGAACAGCTTCAGCTATGACGAAGATAGCCAGCTGAAGATGAAAGGACGCGCCAAGATCTTCCACCATCGGGACAAGAACACCGTCACGCGAGTGCCCGATCGATGAAGCTCGGGATCTACCTGAACGCGCAGCACCCGGCCGGCGACGATCCCGCGCGCCGCTTCGGCGAGACAATCGAGCAGGCGCGGCTGATCCGCAGGCTGGGGTTCGACTCGATCTGGGGAGGGGAGCATCACGTCACTCCGGGATTCCACTACTTCCCGCTCCTGCCGATGCTGCAGCGCTTAGCATCCGAGGTTGAGGGGATGTGGGTGGGGACGAACCTGGTCCTGCTTCCGCTGCACAACCCGGTCGAGCTGGCCGAGGTCGGCGCCTTCCTCGACGTGGTCACGGGTGGTCGATTCATGCTCGGCGTGGGCCTCGGCTACCGGACGGAGGAGTTCGCCGTCTTCAAGGTGCCGATGGCCGAGCGGGTGAGCCGCCTCGCGGAGGGGGTCGAGATCATCAGCCGCCTCTGGACCGAGGACCGGGTCACGCACCATGGACGCCACTGGCAGCTCGACGACGTGGGCATCCATCCGCGGCCCTTGCAGCAGCCGCGGCCGCCGATCCTGGTCGGCTCGCAGGTGTCCGCCGGGATCGCGCGCGCGGCCCGCATCGCCGACGGCTGGCTGGTGGTGCCGGTCCCCACCGTGGACGAATTCGCCGCGGAGGCGGCAGCCTTCGCGGCAGCCAGGACCGCGGCGGGCCTGCCGCCGAGCCGGCACATCTGTCGTCTGCTCGAGGTGGTGTGCGCGCCCGACGAGGAGACCGCCATCCGCCGCGCGGCGCCCTTCCTGCTGGAAAAATACTCCGCCTACCTGTCGTGGGGGCTCGCCGGGGTCACCATCGATCCTGCCGCCAAGCCCGAAGACCAGCTGCGACGCCTGGCCAAGGACCGGTTCGCACTCGGCTCGCCCGCGCAGGTGATCGAGGCCCTGCTCGCCCAGCACAAGGCCGGCGTCACCCACGCCACCATGCGTGTGAGCTGGCCGGGGATGCGGCAGGATGACATCCTGGCCGGCATCGAGCTGCTCGGGCGCGAGGTCCTGCCCGAGGTCCGCCGGCGCGCGCTACTTTGAGGCCCGAGGTGCCCCAGAGGTCAGGTCTTGACCCGGACGCCGATTCGCCCCGCCGCCTGCTGAAGTCGCTTGTCGGCAGTCGCTATAGGGGCGGCGTGCGACATAGCCAGCGCAAGGTAGAGGCAGTCATAGACCGGATGCCCGAGCTCGACGGCCAGTCGAGCGGCAGACGGAAGGAGCATCGCTGAAGGCGTCCAGGCGATTCCCAGGGCGAGCAAATTCGTGATGGCCTGCTCGACGTCCGCCCGTTCCATCTCATGGCGACGGAGCTTCTTCCACCAGGCGTTGGTCGCCTCGACGGCCATCAGGTCTGGAGCGAGCAGGGTAGAGTCGCTTTCGAGCAGCTGGTCGGCTCCGGACCTGTCCGGCTCGTTGGCAAACCACAGAAATGCGATCGAGGCGTCGACGACGATGGGCTCCGAGATCGCCGAAGTGGATCGCGACCCGCGCGAGCGCGTGCGCCGGGCGGGCGTTTTCGCGGCTCGGCGTGGCGTCATCGCGCCCGGTCTTCCCGGATCAAATCCACTCCGCTGGAGCGGTGGGGGCGTTGGCGGGCGCGAATGGCCGCAGCCCGAGCGGCGATCTCCGCCCGGCTCACCCGCGTGCCGTCGGCGAGGACTCGCCGCGCTTCCTGCTCGACCGATACGCCCCGAAGGCGGGCCTGCAGCCGCAGCCGCTCGGCCACCTCGTCATCGAGATTCCGGATGATGATCGTCGCCATAGTGTCGATATCGTCTCATGCTAGCAGCGATATCACAACATGCTATCGGTCCCCCTCGGGGTCAGGTCTTGAAATACGGCATCAGGCTTCGGGGATAGCTGGCCGACCGCGATAGGACTGGGCCGCGGCTGCGTGAATTCAAGACCTGACCCCGCCGTTACAGGCCGCGCCTAGCGCATTTGTCCCATCGAAACCGGGCGAACGCATCACGGCCGAGGTCGGTCGACTGCTTTCGGCGAGCCTGGAATGCCGGCGTCTCGTTTATCATCGACCGGTACCGAAGAAGATAGAACCGCGGCCGCGGGTTCACATCGACGTCGTCGGGGAGCGCCGTCCATGCCGAAGCTGATGATCATCCAGGCGACCGGGTATCGTTTCCGCGGTTCCCTGGTTCCTTACAAGCTTCGCAAGCGAAAGCTCGTAGGCGCCGTGCTGCCCCACCTTGCGGCGCTCGCGCCGAAGGAGTGGGAGGTGACGCTGGTCGACGACGCGACGCAGGAGGTGGACTACGACGCCGACGTGGACGTGGTCGCGATCACCATCAGGACGGTGACCTCTCTCCGGGGATACGAGATCGCCGCCAGGTTCAGGGACAGGGGCATTCCCGTGATGATGGGCGGACCCCATGCGACGTTCTACGCGGCGGAGGTCGCGGAGCATGCCGACGCGGTGTGCATCGGTGAGGCCGAAGAGGTCTTCCCCGCCATGCTGGAGGACGCCGCGGCGGGCCGATTGAAGAAGATGTATCAGGCGGAACGCCCCGCGCCTCTCGCCGGCCTGCCGGCCCCCCGCTGGGATCTGCTCGACCCTCGCAAGTACGTCTTCTACAGGCCGTTCGTCATCCAGTACTCGCGCGGTTGTCCTTACACGTGCGACTTCTGTGCCGAGCGGCGGCTGAACGGGGATTACGGCTACCGGTATCGGCCCACGGAGGACGTGGTCGACGACATCAAGCGCTGCGGCAGCCGGCACATCTTCTTCGCGGCCAGCCAGTTCGCAGGCAACAAGGCCCACGCGATGGCGCTGATGGAAGCCCTCATTCCGCTCAAGGTACGCTGGTCAACGCTCATGTCCGCCCACTTCTGCCTCGACGAGAAGTTCATGGACCTTGCCGAGAGGTCGGGCCTTTTGCACGTCAACA
>JACORX010000099.1 GCA_016179165.1 Candidatus Rokuibacteriota bacterium
CCCGACCTCAGCATCGAGCCTATCCGGGGCAACGTGGACACGCGGCTGCGCAAGCTCGACGAAGGTCTCTGCGACGGCCTCGTCATGGCCCGCGCGGGGCTGGAGCGTCTAGGCCTGAAACCCGAGCACGCCCACACGCTGTCCGTGGAGGAGTTTCTTCCCGCCGTGGGGCAGGGCATCCTGGGCGTGGAGGCGAGAACGGCCGACACCGAAGTGCTCGAGGCGCTGCGGGGCGTGGACCACACCCGGACGAGGATGCAGGCTTTGGCGGAGCGCGCGTTCCTCCGCCGTCTCGGGGCAGGCTGCCACACGCCTGTGGCGGGCCACGCGCGCCTCGACGGCGACGGCATCTCGATCGCCGGGCTCGTGGCGAGCGTCGACGGAGTGACCATGCTCGCGGGCGAGGTGAGCGGACCGGGTTCCCGAGCGGAAGCGCTCGGCGAGCGTTTGGCCGAGGATCTGCTGGCCCGCGGGGCGCGCGCTCTACTCGACGCCGGTGGCCCCGGATGACGGCCGTCGCTGCCGCGCGGCCGCTCCGCGGAAGGGTCGTGGTTGTGACGCGCCCGCGCGCCCAGGCCCAGGCCTTTGCCGGCCTGCTTGAAGCGGCCGGCGCGCGCGTCATGCTCGTGCCGACCATCGCCATCGAGGCCCCCGACTCGTGGGAGCCGCTGGACCGCGCGCTCGAGCGTCTCGGCCAATACCGGTGGGCGGTCTTCACCAGCGTCAACGGCGTCGAGATGACGCGGCGCCGCCTCGAGGAGAAGGGCCGCGGCGCCGCTGCGCTTCGCGGGTGCCGGTTGGCCGCGATCGGTCCCGCCACCGCCGAAGCTCTCCGCGCGATGGGACTCGAGACCGAGGTCGTGCCTGAGGAGTACGTCGCCGAAGCGCTCGGCGAGCGGCTGCGCGCCCTGATAAGGCCCGGGGAGCGCGTCCTCCTCGCCAGGGCGGCCGAGGCTCGCGATGTGCTCGTGACCCTGCTCGAGGCCGCGGGCGCCAGGGTCGACGAGGTGCCGGCCTACCGGACGCGGCCGGAACGAGCCGAGGACGCGGGCGAGCTTCGCGGGGCGCTCGGCGAGGGCAGGGTCGACGTGATCACCTTCACCAGCTCGTCCACCGTTCGTCATTTCGCCGAGCTCTTCCCGGGCGAGGTCCTGCCGGCGCTCCTCCGCGGCGTAGCCGTAGCGTGCATCGGCCCCGTGACACGCGCCACCGCCCTAGCCCTTGGACTCGAGACGCGGATTGTCCCCAGGGAGTACACTATTCCAGCGCTGGCCCGAGCCATCGCGGACCACTATGCCTCGGGACCATCGCGCGCGAATGATGCAACGTGATCGACCTACGGTCAACATGCCAAACGGGATCGGGACGCGATCGACTTGGCCCACGGTCAACATGCCGAACGGCATGTTGAGGATGAATGATAAGGAGGCCTGACTTATGGCGTATCCACTGTACCGGCCCCGCCGGCTCCGCGAGTCTCCGCTCTTGCGCAAGATGCTCCGCGAGACCATCCTCAGGACCGACGACCTGGTCTACCCGCTTTTTGCCGTTCACGGCCGCGGCGTGCGCGAGCCCATCGGCCCCATGCCGGGGCAGTTCCGCCTGTCCATAGACGAGCTGCTCAAAGAGTGCAAGGACGCCGCGTCCATGGGTATCCCCGCGGTGCTGCTCTTCGGCCTGCCCGCCGAGAAGGACCCGCGCGGCGGCGAGGCCTACGCGGAGGACGGCATCGTCCAGCAGGCCGTGCGCGCAGTGAAGGAGACCATCCCCGATCTCCTCGTCGTGACCGACGTCTGCCTCTGCGAGTACACGAGCCACGGCCACTGCGGCGTCGTCGAGGACGGCAGGGTCAAGAACGACCCAACGCTCGATCTTCTCGCGCGCACCGCGGTGTCTCACGTCGAGGCGGGCGCCGACATGGTTGCGCCGTCGGACATGATGGACGGGCGCGTGGCCGCGATCCGCGAGGCCCTCGACGAGTCGGGTTACCAGGAGACGCCGATCATGGCCTACTCGGCCAAGTACGCGTCGGCCTTCTACGGGCCGTTTCGGGAGGCGGCAGACTCGACGCCGCAGTTCGGCGACCGGCGCTCCTACCAGATGGACCCTGCGAACTCGGCCGAGGCGATGCGCGAGGTCGCGCTCGACATTGACGAGGGCGCCGACATCGTGATGGTCAAGCCGGCGCTGCCGTACCTCGACGTCATTGCCAGGGTCAAGAACGAGTTCGGGCTTCCCGTGGCAGCATACTCGGTGTCCGGCGAGTACGCGATGCTCCGCGCGGCGGGCCAGCTCGGCTGGCTCGACGAAGAGGCCGCCATGATGGAGGCGCTGACGGGCATCAGGCGGGCCGGCGCCGACATCGTGATCACCTACTACGCCAAGGAGGCGGCGCGGTTGCTGGAGCGGGGGCGGGCGTGAGGATCTCCGCGAAGGGCGAGTACGCCATCAAGGCGATGCTCGACCTTGCGCTCTGCGACGACGGCGAGACGCTCCAGCCGATCCAGGACATCGCCAGGCGTCAGGGCATTCCCCAGCGCTACCTCGAGCAGGTGCTGCTCGGGCTCAAGCGAGCGGGGTTTCTCCACTCGCGGCGCGGCTCGGCCGGCGGCTACCGTCTCGCGAAGCCGCCCGCCCAGATCACGGCCGGCGCGCTACTCCGCGCCGTCGACGGCCGGCCGGGGATCGGGTCCGCCGGGCGCTCCGCGCGCGGGTCGGTCGGTGATGCGGGCGGCGAGCTCATCCACCTCTGGCGGGCGGTGTCGGAGGCCGTGGATTCGGTGGTGGATGGCACGACGATCGAGGATCTCAGGCGGCAGGCGCTGGAGCGGCGGGCGTCGACCAAGCCCATGTACCACATCTGACCTATTTTTTTGGCTGGGACCCTGCGTTCCCGATAGGATTGGACGTCATGACGCAACGTAGACCCTCATCGACCGCTCGACCGCGCATCGCCGCGTCGGTGCTCGATGTCGTGGGCGGCACGCCGCTCGTGAAGCTCAACAGGCTGCCCGCTGCCGGCGGCGCCGCGGTCCTTGCGAAGATGGAGTCGCTCAACCCGGGAGGCAGCGTCAAGGACAGGATTGCCGTCGCCATGATCGAGGACGCCGAGCGCCGGGGGCTGCTCAAGCCCGGAGCCGTCGTGGTCGAGCCGACGAGCGGCAATACGGGAATCGGGCTCGCGATGGTCTGCGCCGTCCGTGGCTACCGGCTCATCCTGACCATGCCCGATGACATGAGCGTGGAGCGCCAGCGTCTGCTCGCGCGCTACGGCGCCGAGATTCACCTGACACCAGCTGTCGAGGGCATGTCAGGCGCCGTGTTCGCCGCGCAGGAGCTCAGGCGCGAGCACCCCGACTACTTCATGCCGCAGCAGTTCGAGAACCCCGCCAACCCCGAGGCGCACCGGCGGACGACGGCGCTCGAGATCCTGGACGCGACCGAGGAGCGCCTACACGCCTTTGTCGCCGGCGTGGGCACCGGCGGCACCGTGACGGGCGTGGGCGAGGTGCTCAAGGAGCGCGTGCCGGGCATCCGCGTGATCGGCGTCGAGCCCGCGCGCTCGCCGGTGCTCTCGGGGGGCAGGGCACGGCCCCACGGCATCCAGGGCATCGGGGCGTCCTTCGTGCCGGGCGTGCTCAACCGCGCCGTCCTCGACGAGGTCATTCTGGTCCGTGACGAGGACGCCACCGCGACGGCCCGGCGCCTGGCGCGGGAAGAAGGGCTGCTGGTCGGCATCTCGGCCGGTGCCAACGTCTGGGCGGCCTGCCGCGTCGCCGAAGCGCTGCCGTCGGACCGGGTCGTCGTGACAGTGCTGTGCGATACTGGCGAGCGTTATCTCAGCGTCTCGCTCTAGCAGGATGCTGAAAAACGCGCAGGCCGCTCAAAAAGGTCCAGATGCGAGGCGGCGCCCGACGGCCGCACGCGAGGCGTACTTCCTGTACGTTGAGCGTGCGGCCGAGGGCGCCAACGAAGCAGATGGGCCTTTTTCAGCGGCCTGCGAGGAGGACGGCGCCCGCCGTGCGTGACCCCGGCGCCCCGCTGCTCTCGGTGTGCAACATCGAGG
>JACORX010000067.1 GCA_016179165.1 Candidatus Rokuibacteriota bacterium
CATCTGCACGGGTGACGAGGTCCTGACGGGGAAGACCGTCAACACCAACTTCAGCTACATGAGCCAGAAGCTCTCGGACGTCGGCCTCTCCGTCCGGTGGGAGACCACGGTGGGCGACGACAGGGAAAGTTTGCTCCAGGCGTTTCAGCTCGCGAGCCAGCGCGCCGACGCGGTCATCGTCAACGGCGGGCTGGGTCCCACGGTCGACGACTTGTCCCAGGAGGTCGCCGCCCAGGCCGCCGGCGTCGAGCTGGTCCTCAACGAGGAGTGGCTGGTCCGGATGGAGGACTTCTTCCGCCGGCGCAGCCGCGTGATGCCGCCGAACAACAGGAAACAGGCGATGCTGCCCGTCACCGCCGAGGTGATCGACAACCCGATCGGCACGGCCTGCGGCTTCGCGCTCGACATCGGCAAGGCCCGCTTCTTCTTCACGCCCGGAGTCCCACGCGAGCTGCGTCGCATGCTGGAGGAGCAGATCATCCCGCGGCTCCTCGCGAAGAGCGGCCTGCAGGCGGTCATCCACCTGAAGCGGTTTCACTCGTACGGGCTCGGCGAATCGCACGTCGACACGCTGCTCGCGGGCGTGGAGGCGCTCGTGCCCGACGGGAGCGTGAAGCTCGGGTTCCGGGCCCACTATCCCCAGCTCGAGACCAAGCTCACCGTCCGCGGCGCCGACCTGGGGGACATCCGGCGCAAGCTCGAGCCGGTGGAGCGGGAGATACGATCTCGGCTCGGCAACTTCATCCTGGGTGAAGATGACCAGACGCTGGAGGGCGTCGTGCTGGCGGAGCTCACGGCTCGCCAGGCGTCGCTCTCGATCGTGGAGATGTTCACGAGCGGGCAGATCGCCGCGCGCATTGCCCACCTCCCCGGGGCGGAAGCCGTCTTCCGCCGCGGTATTGTGGCCCGCGACCTCGCCGAGGTGCGCAGGGCCGTGGGGCTCGAACCCGCTTCACCGCCGGGCGAGCTGACGCGCGAGACGGCCGAGGCGGTCACGCGGGCAGCCCTTCGCCACACCTCGGCGACCCATGCGCTGGCGGTCCTCATCGACCTCGACCAGGGCGCGGATCGCATCGAGTTCGGGGGCACGATCTGCCTGGCGATCGCCACCGAAAAGGACGTCGCCTCGCGGCGCTCGCGCATCCTCGGCGGCCGCGAGTGGGTGCGCCTGGGCGCGGTCGAGTTGGGTCTGGACTGCCTGCGCCGCCATCTCCAGGGCCTGCCCGTGTACGAGAAGACCGACTTCGAGAAGGTGTGAGTGGTGTCCGCGAGGGGCGCGCAGGCGACGAATGCGTACTGGGGGCGCAGCGACCTGGAGCGCGCGATCGACGCGGCGCTGGCCGGAGCGGGTAAGAACCCCAACGCGCTGACCGTCGACAACCTGGCGGCGGTGGATCAGTTTCACGGCGGCGGCAAGCTCTCGACCGACCGGCTCGCTCGCCTTGCCCGGCTCAAGCCCGGCATGCGCGTGCTCGACGTTGGCGGGGGCTTGGGCGGTCCGGCGCGCACGCTGGCGGTCGAGCACGGCTGCGTCGTCACCGTGGTCGATCTGACCGAGTCCTACGTGCAGACCGGCCGATCGCTCACGGCCCGCCTGGGCCTCGCCGACCGCGTCAGGCATCGGATAGGCGACGCGCTGGCGCTCGACATGGAAGGCGAGACCTTCGACGTCGTGTGGACGCAGAACAGCGGCATGAACATCGCCGCCAAGGAAGCGCTCTATGCCGGCTTCGCCCGGCTCCTGCCCCGCGGCGGTCTGCTCGTCATCCAGGAGCCGATGGCCGGTCCCACGCAGCCTCCGATCTTCCCCCTGATGTGGGCGCGGGACGCGACGACCAGCTTCCTGCGCCCGCCGAAGGAGATGCGTGCGCTGATCGAGGCGGCGGGGTTCCGCGCGCTGGCCTGGGAGAACGTCACCGCCGAGCTGGCCGGCCCCAGCACCGGGGCGGGCGTCCCGGCCCACAGCATCGCGCGCATCGTGATGGGCAACCTCATCGACGACATCACGCGCGCCGGCCAACGCAACCGCGACGAGGGCCGGGTCATCATGATCCAGGCGGTCTTCGAGCGGCAGTAGCCGCCATGCGGATCGCCTGCCACACGCGCTCAGGCGTCGCCGGCATCTCGATGTGCTCCACGCCCAGGTGGGCGAGCGCGTCCACGATCGCGTTGATCACGGCGGCGGGCGCCGGTGTCGTCCCGCCTTCGCCCCCGCCCCTGAGCCCCAGCGGGTTGGACGTCGACGGCACCTCGCTGATCTCAGTCGTGAAGGCGGGCAGCATGTCGGCCCGCGGCATGGCGTAGTCCATGAAGGTCGCCGAGCGCATCTTGCCGGTCTCCGGGTCATAGTCGCACAGCTCCCACAGCGCCTGCCCGACGCCCTGGGCGATGCCGCCGTGGGTCTGGCCGTCCACGATCATCGGGTTGATGGCGCGGCCGACGTCGTCGACCGACGTGTAGCGGACGACCTCGACCACGCCCGTCTCCGGGTCCACCTCCACCTCGCACACGGCGCAGCCGTAGGGAAAAGACGGCGTGCTCATCGTCTCGTCGCACGCCGCCTCGAGCGACCCCCGCAATGCCTCCGGAGCGTCGCTGCGCAAGGCGGCGGCCGCGACCGCGAACAGGTCGACCGCGCGGTCGGTGCCCTTGACCGTGAAGCGGCGCTCGGCGAACTCGATGTCCGCGGCCGAGGCCTCGAGGAGCCACGCGGCGATGCGCCTGCCCCTGTCGACGATCTCGTCTGAGGCCTTGGCCATCACCACGCCGCCCAGCCGCATCGAGCGCCCGGAGTGCGAGCCGCCGCCGACGGTCACGAGGTCGGTGTCGCCGGTGATAAGCCGCACCTGGTCCGGCTCCACGCCCAACCATTCGACGATGAGCTGGGCGAAGCTCGTCTCGGGGCCCTGACCCGCTGACAGGGTCCCTATCACGACATCGACCTCGCCTTCCGGACGCACCGAGACCTGCGCACGCTCGCGCGGCGCACCCGTCGCGATCTCGTTGTTGTTGGCGATCCCGATGCCGCGGTAGCGTCCCCGCCGCCTGGCGTCGAGGCGGCGCGCCTCGAACCCCGCCCAGTCGCCGAGCGTCACGGCACGGTCCTGCGCCGCCGCGTATTCACCGC
>JACORX010000068.1 GCA_016179165.1 Candidatus Rokuibacteriota bacterium
CGATCGCCTCGACCTCGTTGTCCACGCTCTTGAAGGCCCACTTGGGGTTGGGCATGGTCTCTTCCACGCCCTTCTGGGTCGTGCCGTCCCAGGAGAGCCACGGTGTGTCCATCTCCTCGGCGACTGGTCCGAGCGCCAGCGTCACGCCCGTGGAGATGCCGCCGATGACCACCTCGACCTTGTCCTGGAGGATGAGCTTGCGGTAGCGCTCGACGGTGTCCTTGGGGTTGGACTCCTCCTCGACGATCAGCTGTACCTGTCGGCCGAGGATTCCGCCGGACTTGTTCACGCGCTCGGCCCACCACTCCGTCCCGCGGAGCCCCGCGGTGCCGACGGGCGCCGCGATGCCCGCGCGGATCGCGAGGATGCCGATCTTGACCGGGTCGGTCGGCACGCCCGGCCGGACTTGCGCACGCGCCACCGCCGGGAAGCCGACCGCGCCCGCGGCCGCAGCGCCGCCCGCCACCCTGAGGAACTCGCGCCTCGTCGTCGTCATGTTGTTCTCCCTCGTTATTGAGAGTTAGCCTTTCAGTTCCTTGCGCGCCAGCTGGGCCCCGGCCGCCAGCCGCTTGAGCTTCTCGAACGCCACCCACCGCGGCACGGGGAAGAACCCGCAGTCGGGAATCAGCGACAGCCGCTCGGCGGGGATGTACTTGAGGCAGAGACGGACCCGCTCCGCGACGTCCTCGGGAGTGTCCATGTAAAAGGACTTCACGTCAACCACGCCGCAGGCGATGTCCCGATCCACGCCGATCTCCTTCCACATCTCGATCTCGGCCATCTCGCGGTTGGCGTACTCGAAGACGAACTGCTGGCACTTGGTCTCGAGCAGTGCCGGGAACATCCAGCGGTAGCTCCGCTTGCCTCGCGGGCGCGAGAGCAGGTTTCCGAAGCAGACGTGGTACCCGATCTTCGCCTTCACGCCCTCGACGCAGGCGTTGAACATCTTCACGTACTCGGGCGCCTGGCCGGGCACGATGGCGGCGGAGGGCTCGTCCACCTGGATCCAGTCGGCGCCGGCGGCCGCCAGCGCCTTCAACTCCGCGTTGACCGCGGGGACGAGGTCCCAGCAGAGCGCGAGGCGGTCATTATTGTAGGCGTCGCCCGGCCGCGTCTGGACGTGGATGGACAGCGTCACGGGGCCCGGACACGTCGCCTTGACCGGCTTGTCGGTCTGAGTCTTGAGGTACTTGAACTCCTCCACCGTGCCGAGGCCCTTGGGCACCGTGATCTTCCGCGTCGGCCGGTACCGCGGCACGCTGTCGTAGGCGTAGAGCCCGGTCTTTCTCAGCGGTTCGAGCGTTTCGAGGCCGTCCATCCTGCCGTAGAAAGTCTGGACGAAGAAGAAGCGGCGCATCTCGCCGTCGCAGATCACGTCGATGCCGGCCCGCTCCTGATCGCGGATGGCCAGCTGGGTCGCGTCGTCGAAGGTCTCCCTGGCGTCGGTCTGCCCGTACTCCTCCGCCTTGATCTTATCGAGCGCGGTCCAGAACCAGCCGGGGAAGCCGTGGCTGCCCATCACGTGGGTGTACAGGAGCGGGAGCTTGGGGGCCATGCAGTGTCCTTTCAGGACGTGCGAGTGCGCTTGCGTTCGAGGAAGCCGGCGATGCGCTCTTGGGCCGCCCTGTCGGTGCGGAGCGCGGCGAAGGATCGCGTCTCGCCGCCCGGCCGGCCCGCCCGGATCTCGGCGATGGCGGACTTGGCTGCCGCCAGCCCGCCTCGCGGGTGCGCGGCCACCTGCTGCGCCAGCTCGGTGGCAGCGGCATCCAGAGCGCCTGCCGGCACGATCCGCACAACGAGACCCAGGCGGAAGGCTTCCTCCGCGCCGATGGTCCGGCCGGTGAGGATCAGGTCGCGCGCGTGCGCGCCCCCAATGACATCCACGAGCCGTGCGATGCCCCAACCCGGCGGGAAGCCGAGGGACACCTCAGGCAGCCCGAAGCGCGCGGACGCGTCGGCGATGCGCAGGTCCTGCGCCGCGGCGAGCATGCAGCCGCCGCCCAGCGCGTGCCCGTGGACCGCCGCGATGGTTACCTGCGGCAGCGCGGCGAAGCCGGCGACGATGCGCTGCCATCGCTCGGCGCCCGCCTCGGCCTCGGCCGGGGACACGGTGGGCATCTCCGAGATATCGGCGCCCGCGCAGAACGATCGGCCGCTGCCCGCCACGATGACCACGGTCACGTCCGCGGCCGCCTCCAGCCGCGTCAGGCAGGATTCGATCGCCTGGGCCATGGAGCGATTGAGGGCGTTGAGCGCCTCGGGCCGCTCGAGCGTCAGGCGCGCGATGGCGCCGTCCATGCTCAAGCTCGCCGTCACAGGAGCCTCTTGGCGATGATCTCTTTCATGATCTCCGACGTGCCCGACGCGATGGTCCAGAGGCGCACGTCGCGGAAGAAGCGCTCCACCGGGAACTCGCTCATGTAGCCGTACCCGCCGTGGAGCTGGACGGACTGGTAGGCGACCCGGTTCGCCACCTCGGTCGCGAAGAGCTTGGCCATCGAAACCTCTGTGACGCAATCATCGCCCGCGTTGTAGCACGCCGCGGCGTGATAAACCAGATGCCGCGCCGCCTCGATCTCCGTCGCCATCTCGGCCACCTTGTGCCGCAGCGCCTGCTTCCGGCTCAAGGGCTCCCCGAAGGCCTGACGCTCGCGGATGTACGCCATCGTGTCGTCGAGCGCCTGGGCAGCGCCCGAGGAGGCGCTCTCGAGCGAGTGCCCATGCCTCGTGGGCGATTCGAAGCCGCTCCATCCCGGACTTCGCGGCGAAGACTCTCGCCATGTCGGGATCCACGGCCTCGACCCGGGGCGGGACTGGCCTCGGCCGAGCCGTCACTGAATCACCTCGGTCGCGCGGACCAGGACCGCCTGGGGGATCGAGAGCCCGAGCGCCTTCGCCGTCTTGAGGTTGATCACCATCTCGAGCATCACGGGCTGCTCCACGGGGTTGATCTCCCTGAGAAGCTGCAGGCGCTTGGTCAAGATCTCTGCGCCGGCATCCTGGGTCAGGCCGGTGACGTTCCCGCCCGGTCGGGCGAGGCTTGCCACGAGCCCCTCCTCCACCGGATTGAACGAGCCGGCCATCACGATAGGGGTCGTGGTCGTCGCCTTCTTGGCGGCCAGGGTGCCTTCGTTGACTCCGGTGACGATCACGTCCACCTTGAGGCTGACCAGTGCGACCCCCAAATCTGGAAGCCGCTCGACGCGTCCATCGGCGAACCGGAACTCGATCACGCGGTAGCGACCGAGCGTGTAGCCCTTCTCGCGGAGGCCACCCTCGAACGCTTGAATCAGGTGAGGCTGTGCCTCCCGCGTCGATCCTTGAAGGTAGCCGATCCGCCACACCTTCCCCGCCTGCTGCGCCTCGGCGCAGAGGGGCGCGGCGAGCAAGGCACCGGAGAGCGTGCCGATGAACGCCCGCCTGTCGAGCATGAAAGGACCTCCGATCGAAGTCTCCTGCAATTCGTGCCACTCACACGGCAAGAAGGGCCCCTCGACCTTAGCGCCCGAACCAGGGGCGGTCAAGGAGCGTCGCGCCGCCCCACGGTGCTGGCATCCGGTTGACCCCTCACGCTGTGGCCGCCGCTCGTGCGCGGTTCACCATGAATGCGACGGTGTCGTTCATGCCGACAGGCTCGAGCGTCACGTCGGGATGGGCGTGGGCGAAGACACGGAAGACCTCGTCGCAGAACCCCTGGCCGGCTACCTGGACGCCGGAGAAGTCGAGAATGGCCTGGCGGAAGTCGGTCAGCCGCGCGACCAGGCGTTTCGCCTCCGAGCGCGACACCAGCGTCGTGCCGAGCCCGGCGAGCTTGATGGTGGCCCGGGTGCGGGTGAAGCGCAGGCTCTCGGGATCGGTGTACGCAGCGAACACGTCCTCGAGCCGCGGCACGTGCCCCGGGAGGACCACGAGCTCGACCCGAGTGCCGCGTCGGATCTCGCTCGGGGCGATGGCGCTGTCGCGCACCTGGTTGTCGACGATCCACGCCGTCCCCTGGCTTTCCAGACGGAAGCGTGTGACCGCCTTCGAGGAGAAGAAGAGGCCCTCGCCGCTGTGCCGGGCTGGATCGCTGGTGAGCTTGCCCTTCTCGATCTGGACGATCGCGTCCGGCGGCGTGGCGTAGCCGAAATCCTCCGAGATTCGCCGGTAGACGCCGACCCCGTCATCTCGCACGGCGGCCACGGTGGCGCCCGCCCGCTCGAATCGCACGGCCACCTCGACGGTCTTCCCCCCGGAGTGATCGACGGCGTTGTTCAGCATCTCGGACGCGGCGTAGGCGAGCGTTCGCGCAGAGGCGGTGTCGAGCGGACGGATGCGAGCGATCTCGGCGGCGACGCCCTCCCAGGCGCGATGCTCGTCCAGCCCGGCGCGCCGAAAGCGGCGGCGCAGGTTCCGGAGCCGGTAGCGAGCGGCCCGGCCTCGGCCGCGGCGCTCGAGGATGCGCCCCGTCGTCAACGCCTGGAGCAGGCGATGCGCCGTGGCGGGCGAGACGTGGAGCGCGCGGGCGACGTCGCGGTTCTGGATCTCGCCACGGCGGTCCACGAGACGCCGGACACGCTCGGCGGGACTGGCCATGAGGCGATACTACTCGAATCACCTCACCATGTCGAGGTGATAGAAAGTAATCACCTCACGAACGCGCTGGCCAGCGTGCCGATGAACGCCCGCCGTGTCGTCACTGGGTCACCTCGTCCAACCTCCTTCGCTGCGGGGCCGGCGAGCTCGACAGAGAGCGCCCTGACCTTAGCCCCCGAGGGTGGAGTGGTCGAGAGCCGGGCGGGCTCCCTGGGCCAGGGGGTGTAGCACGTCGATCGCCCACACCACATCGAGCGGCTCCCCGAGCCAGCCGGGCAGCCCCGTCCGCGCGGTGAGGCGCAGGCCCTGCGCCTCGTGATTCGCCCGGAGAGTCGCGACGGGATCTGCCGGCACCGCGGCAGGTGCCGGGACATCGGGTAACGGCCGACCGTCTGGCCACCGGAACGCGAGCATCCCGTCAGGCCCGCGCGCGACCTGGAAACCCTCCTCGTGCACCGAGCGATGATGCCGTCGGCATAGGAGGGCAAGATTGGAAAGCGTGGTGGGCCCGCCGTGCGCCCAATGACGGAGGTGATGCCCCTCGGCAAACCGGCCGCCGCAGCCCGGGAAGCGACACCCCCGGTCCCGATGGGCGAGGGCTCGTCTCAGCGCCGGAGGAATCGTCCGGGTCCTCGCTCCGATCTCCACCACGCGGCCGTCTTCATCATGGCGCATCACCACCCGGCTCGCATCGCAGGCCAGGCGCTGCGACGTCTCCGCGGAAACGCGCGCGCCGTCCTCGAGGACGGACTGCCCCGGCTGCTCGGGATCCGCCAGCGCCGACGCATCGACATGGACCACCACTTGGTAGCGTTCCCCGGGCGTGCCGGGATCGAGCCCCTGGTGCAGCGCCGTCTCGGCCAGGAGCGCGAGGGCATCGGCCTGCCGCTGAGCCATCGAAGGCGTTTCTGCAGAAACGTTTCCGCACCTGTCCTCTCCCTCCGCCACCCGGGCTCGCTGATACAGCGCCTCTCGGGCTGCCGCGAGGGCTTGGATGAGCAGCGCGCCCACTACCGGCTCGAGCCGCCCCCGCACGACCACCATGCCGTCCTCTTCCTGGGAGACGCGAAGCCCTCGGCGCCGATGTCGGAGCGCCGTCTCTCGGGCCTCAGCCCGCCGGTCCACGCAGCGCCAGCCGCGCACAATCCGCTCGACGTGGGCGGCCGTCCCGGCGCGCCCCACCCCGAGCAGGCGCGCCTCGGTCTCGGGCGTGGCCACGCGAGTCAACGCGCGGACCTTGGCGTAGGACAGCTCGCCGCGGGCGAGCGCGTCGGCGAGGAGCGGCAGCGTGCCGAGCGCGCGGGCGACCCGGACCCGTTCCCGGGCCGCGCCCGGATCGAGCCCGACCCGCCAGGAGAGCCAGGCGGCGCAGGAGCGGAAATCTGAGTTCCACCCCCCGCGGGAGTCGAACTCCCGGATCAGTTCTAGCAGGCGCGCGGAGGCGGCGTCGAGGTGGGCGGAGAGCAGGGCGATCTCGTCGCCGAGCCGGTCGAGCGCCGCCACGCGCTCCGGCGTGGGGACGAAAGCTGGCGCGTAGCTCTGCATGGCAAGTCCTCCTGCGCCGACTCTACACCCCGGTGTCCGCGCCTCCGTGGAGGGCCCGGGGCGCGCGTGTTCGAGACGGGGAATGATTTTTGACTCGGCCGCGCTCGAACGCGCGCCAGCCGACCAGTGTGGACCGCTGGGCTGACACCTTCAGAGCGCTGCCGCCGCGTGACCAGGGCACCGCGCAGAAGTTGTCAAGCTGAAAAATGCGGGACCGGCGCGACCGTCGTGGTGTATCCGATTACGTACACCGACGGGTCCATCTCTTCGTACCCCAGTGTCTTCAAACCATCCCGGAGCGTCTCGAGGCCAGGGGGGATGTGGTCGCCGACGTGGAAAACACCGATCCGGTATATCCTCCCCGCGCGCTGCGCCTCGGCGGCGAGCGGGCCGGCGAGCAGGGCGCCGGCCACCGCGGTCATGAACGCCCGCCGCGAGGTCACTGGATCACCCCTCACCCTGCCCTCTCCCCTTGGAGGGGAGAGGGGATTTGGCGCGGTCGCGCTCCATCTGGCGGAGCTCGGTGCGGCGGAGCTTGCCGCTGATGGTCTTGGGCAGGTCGGCGACGAACTCGATCTCGCGCGGGTACTTGTAGGGCGCGGTCACCATCTTGACGTGCTCCTGGAGCTCGGTGGCGAGGGCGTCAGAGGCGGTGTGGCCGGCCGCGAGGACCACGAAGGCCTTGACGATCTCGCCGCGGAGGGCGTCGGGCTTGCCGATCACGGCGGCCTCGGCGACGGCGGCGTGCTCGACGAGGGCGGACTCGACCTCGAAGGGGCCGATGCGGTAGGACGCGCTGTTGATCACGTCGTCGGCGCGGCCGACGAACCAGAGATAGACCTCCTCATCCATAGACGCGCGGTCGCCGGTGATGTACCAGTCGCCGCGATGGCACTTGGCCGTCGCCTCCGCGTTCTTCCAGTACTCCTGGAACATGCCGACGGGCCGCTCGGGCTTCACGCGGATGGCGAGGTCGCCCTCCTCGCCGCGCGGCAGCTCGCGCCCGTCTTCACCGACGATGGCGAGATGGTGGCCCGGTGCGGCCGGCCCCATGGAGCCGGGCTTCCACGGCGTCGCCGGGAAGGTCGCCGCGACGAGCACGCTCTCGGTCTGGCCGTAGCCCTCGTAGATGTGATGCCCCGTGCCCTCGCGCCAGGCCTCGATCACCTCGGGGTTGACGGCCTCGCCCGCGCCCATGCAGTGGCGCAGCGTGGGGTAGCGGTACTTGCGGAGCGGCTCCTGGACCATCATGCGATAGGCCGTCGGCGGCGCGAAGAAGGTCGTGATCGGGTAGCGCTCGAACATGGCGAGCGTCTCCTGCGAGTCGAACTTCTTGCCGCGCGCGTCCCAGACGAAGATGGCCGCGCCCATGTTCCACAATCTTTCCGGGGCTCATGAAGTTCGCTTCCAGGAGCGTGAGGGCATCGGCCGCGGACAATCGGTGTGGTGGTAGCCGCGTGCGCACCGAATACGTCTCGACCAAGGCGGGAGCTGCGACGAGCAGCGTTTCGGCGTCACGCAGGCGGCGCTCGATCTCTGCTCTCGCAGGGTCGTGGTGGGTGTGCCACGAGCACATGGCAGCCACCATGCAGCTCGTGTCGGGGAGAAACAAAGCCAGGGTGGCCCTTCAGGCTCGCGGACTGCGCTCGCGCCTCAGGGTTTGGCGAGTCCGCTCGACCGTGTCTGCGGTCAGTCCGGCCACGTTCTTGTCCGGGACCGCGACCAGCAGCCGACCCTTGCGGACGAGCTTCACCGGCAGGGGGGCCGGCTCGATGGTAGTTTTCATGGCTGAAAGATTACCATGCCGTTCCAGGCCCGTCTCACTCGATCACCCGATCGGCCTGCACGAGAATGGCTGGAGGGATCTTGATGTTCAGGGCCGCGGCGGTCTTCAAGTTGACGGCGAGCTCCAGCTTCGTGGGCTGCTGAACCGGAAGGCGGCCAGCTCGATCGTCCGTGCCCGAAGGGAAGCCTGGAGCGGGTCGGCCAGGCGAATCAGGGCCTGCGCTTGCCAGCTCCGCGCTGCCTCGAAGGCGGGCTCGAGCCGCGCCGCTTCGCTGACCGTGAAGACGCGGAGTTGAACCCTCAGCTCACGCGCGGCGGCTCGGCGTCCTGGATCTGGATCAGCGCGTTGGGGTTGCCGGGGTTGCCGATCGCTCCAATGCGCGTGGCGGTCGGGATGATCTCCTTGAGGAGCTGGAGCCGCTTGGCCGTAATCTCGCCGGTGAGGTTGGTAAACCTCGTGATGTTCCCGCCCGGCCTCCCCAGGTTGGAGACAAGCCCCACCCGCATGGGGTCTCCGACCGCCACCATGACGATCGGAATGGTCGTCGTAGCTTTCTTGGCCGCCAGGTTGCCCGGAGTGTTCGCGATCACCATGACCTTCACCGGAATCTTGACCAGCTCGGCCGCCAGTTGAGGGAGCCGCTCGAACTGTCCTTCCGCTGACCGGTACTCGAAGGCGACGCTCTTCCCCTCGACGTAGCCGAGCTGTTTCATGGCCTCGCGGAATGCGTCCCACAACGGCTTCGCCGCCTTCGACGGGGCCGGCGTGAGGATGCCGACGCGAGGCATGGTTTCGCGCTTCTGCGCCGCCGCGTGACTGAACGCGCAGGCGATCACGGCGGCGACGGCAACCGCGGCGGCAAAGCCGGGGAGCGCGCGCGGGCCCGTCACTGGATCACTTGGTCGGCGCGCAGGAGGAGCGACTGCGGGTTGGCGAGGCCGAGGGCCTTGGCCGCCTTGAGGTTGAGGACCATCTCGAACTTGGTCGGCTGCTCGACGGGCAAGTCGGCGGGCTTGGCGCCATTGAGGATCCGGTCCACGTAGAAGGCGGCGCGGCGGAACATCTCGGGCAGGCTCGGCCCATAGGAGACGAGCCCGCCCGCGTCCACGAAGCTTCGAACGTCCTACATGGCGGGCAGGCGGTGCCGCGTCGCCAGCGCCACGATACGCCTGGCGTTGTCAGCGCTGAACGGGGAGACCTGCACGATGAGCGCCTGGGCTCCCTCGCCCTGCATGGCGGTGAAGGCGCCGGGCAGGTCCCCAGCTTCTTTCACTTCTTGAACGACGAGCTGGACCCCCATCTGCTGAGCCGCGGCCCCCATCTGATCGAGGAAGAGCCGCGTGGCGGAAGTACCGTGATAGGCGAGCACGGCAACCCGGGTGGCCCTGGGAACGAGCTCGCGCGCCAGCTGGAGCCGCTTGCCGGCGAGCTCGGTGGACAGCGCGCTCAGGCCCGTGACGTTGGCGCCCGGGCGGGCGAGGCTCGCGACGAGGCTGCTGCCGACCGGATCGGCCGCCGCTGCCATGACGATGGGGATGGTGCTGGTCGCGCGCTTGGCCGCCTCGATCGCCGGGGCGGCCGACGTGACGATGACCTTGACCTTGAGCCGCACGAGCTCCGCCGCCAGCTCCGGCAGGCGTTCTTCCTTCTGGGCCGCCCAACGGTAGTCGATGGTGAGGTTGCGCCCTTCGACGTAGCCCAGCTCGCGCAGCCCCTGGTGGAATGCCTCGGTCGTGGACGTCAGGCCGGATTGCAAGGACAGGAAGCCGATGCGATGGACCTTGCCCGCCTGCTGGGCGCGGGCCGTGTCAGGCATGGTGATGAAGCCCCCGGCCGCCGCCATCGCGAGGAAGGCGCGGCGGTCCATCACTGGACCACGTCGCCGGCTTGAACGACCAGAACCGGTGGGATGGAGCGTCCCTCCCGGATGTCGCCGGCCCACGGACAGGTTCTCGGCCGTACCACCCGCCACGCTAGAGTAGTTCCCTGAAGTCATCCGCGGAGATACCGGCCGATTCGAGAATCGCCGCGAGCGTGCCCGTGTCGATACTCGCGTGTGCGGGCACGACCACCTGGGCGAAGGGACTGTCGCGGCGCAGGACCATGTGGCTACCCTTCTGTCGTTTCAGATAGAAGCCTGCGCGCTCGAGGGCCCGTCGCACCTGACGACCTGACAGCCCCCTCGGGAGTTTGGTCACCGCGCCGCGATCTCAATCTCCACGGTTTCCCGCCCCCGCTCCACTGGTACCGGCAGGCCGTCCTCTAGTAAGGCCTCGATGTACGCCTCGATGGCTTCCTTGATGTTCTTGCGCGCCTCGCGCTTCGTGCGCCCCTGCGAAGCACAGCCGGGCAGGGCCGGGCAGATTGCGACATAGCCCGACTCGCGGCCGCTTTCAAGGATCACGGTGTAGCGCATGTGGA
>JACORX010000069.1 GCA_016179165.1 Candidatus Rokuibacteriota bacterium
GGCACATGGGCTACGTCGACGACTTCGACGTCACCACAGCGCTGGCCGCCCTCGAGCAGGTGCTCCGCGAGCTCGACCATCCGGTGGACTTCGGCGCGTCGCTCGGGGCCGCCCAGAAGGTTTTCGCCGAGCGCGGGTAGCCGCGGTAAGATACATGCTTGGCCATGTCACTGAGGCTCCTGCTCCTACGTCACGGGGAAACGGCCTGGAACCGGGAACGCCGGTACCAGGGCTGGACGGATACCCCTCTATCCGCTGAAGGCCTTGTGCAAGCAGAGGCCGCCGCCCGCGAGCTCAAGGAGCACGCCTTCGCCGCCGTGTACGCGAGCCCCCTCCGGCGCGCGCGCGACACGGCCGTCGCGATCGCGGCGCCCCACGGTCTCGAGGTCGAGACGGACCCGGCCTTCAAGGAGCTGGGCTTCGGCCAGTGGGAAGGCTTGACGCTCGACGAGGCGCGCGCCCGCGACACGGCCCTCTACGAGGGCTGGGCCAAGACGCCGCATCTGATGTCGCCGCCCGGCGGCGAGAGCCTCGCCCAGGCGCGCGAGCGCGTGCTGGCGGGGCTCGAGAGGCTGCGCGCCGGGCATCCCGATGCGATCGTCTGTCTCGTCGCCCACGGCATCCCCGTGCGCATCCTGATCCTGGAAGCGCTCGGGCTCGGGCTCGAGCGCATCTGGGCGCTGCACTCGGCGCCGACGGGCATCTCGGAGCTCGAGTTCCGCGACGACTGGACGGCGCTACACCGCATGAACACCCTCGTCCACCTCGACGCCGTCCCGGCGGGCCGGTAAGGAACCCAAAGAATCATGGACCGCAAGATCCAGCAGACCCAACTGCCCAAGGGCGCCAAGATCTACCTGCCCGACGAGGCCGCGCAGAAGCGGCGCGTCGAAGCGGAGCTCTGCGGCGTCTTCCGCAAGTGGGGCTACCGCGACATCGTCACGTCCGCGTACGAATACTTCGACGTGCTCGCCCAGGGGACGGACCAGGAGCTCCAGGAGCGGATGTTCAAGATGGTGGACCGCGAGAGCGGCCGGCTCCTGGCCCTGCGCGCCGACGTGACGCCGCAGATCGCGCGCATCGTCGCCACACGGATGCGCGAGGAGCCCAAGCCCCTGCGCCTCGCCTACCTGACCAACGTCTTCCGCTACGACGAGCCGCACGTGGGGCGCTACCGCGAGTTCTACCAGGCCGGCGCCGAGTTGGTCGGCCTACCGAATCCAGAAGGCGACGCCGAGCTGATCGCCATGACGGTGGAAGGCCTCCGCGCGCTCGGGCTCGAACGATTCCAGCTGGACGTCGGGCAGGCGGATTTCTTCCGCGGCATCCTGGAAGACCTGGGCGCCGACCAGGCCAAGGTGCGCGAGCTGCGCTCGGCCCTCGGCCGGAAGGACGTCTCTGCGCTGGAACGCATCGTGGCGGCGCTGGGCGCCCCCGCGGCCGTGGGTGAGCTTCTGCTGGCGCTGCCGGGCCTCTACGGACGTGGCGATGTCCTCGAGCGCGCCGAGCGCCTCGTCAAGAACCCGCGCTCCGAGGCGGCGCTCGCCAACCTGGCGGAGGTGTACCGGCTGCTCACCGCCTACGGCCTCGCCGACTCGGTGCTGCTCGATCTGGGCGAGGTCAGCGGTTTCGACTACTACTCGGGCGTGCACTTCGAAGCCTACGTCTCCGGGCTCGGGGCGCCGCTGGCGGGCGGCGGCCGTTACGACCACATGCTGGCGCGCTTCGGCTACGACTGCCCCGCCACGGGCTTCGCCTTCGAGGTGAGCCGCGTGCTGCTGGCGATCGAGAACCAGGGCGCGGCTGAGCCTGCGCCGGGGCCGGACTTCTTCATCATCGACTTCACGGCCGACAAGACCCGAGCGCTGGCTCTGTCGCGGCGCCTCAGGGACCTCGGAGCGGCAGTGGCGAGGGACATTTTGAGCCGCGGGCTCGACGCGTCGCTCGCCTACGCGCGGCAGCAGCGCGCCCGGTGGGCGCTCGTGATCGGCGAGCCGGGCACGGACGCTGCCGAGGTGCGGGTGATCCCGCTGGACGGTAAGGGCGGCGAGCGGCGCGCGGCCGCCGCCGAGATCCTGGCCGACCCCGCCCGCCATTTTCCGGACATGGGAGGTACGCGTCATGCCTAACATCGTGATCGTCGGAGCCCAGTGGGGCGACGAGGGCAAGGGCAAGGTGGTGGACGTGATCACGCCGCACTTCGACGTGATCGTGCGCTACCAGGGCGGCAACAACGCCGGCCACACCGTGGTCGTGGGGCGCGAGAAGTTCGTGCTCCAGACCATTCCCTCGGGCATCCTCCACCCCGGGCGCCGCAACATCATCGGCTGCGGCGTGGTGGTCAACCCGGCGTCCCTCATCGACGAGATGGAGTCGCTGGTCCGGCGCGGTGTCTCGCTCGACGGCAACCTCTACATCTCGAAGAACGCGCACGTGGTCATGCCGTACCACCCGGCCCTCGACCGCGCCAGCGAGTCCAAGGCCGGTAAGCACCGGATCGGCACGACAGGCAAGGGTGTGGGCCCGGCGTACGCCGACAAGACCGCGCGGGTCGGCATCCGGATGGCCGATTTGCTCGACGAGCGGCTCTTCCGCGAGAAGCTCGAGTACAACGTCCGGCAGAAGAACCGTCTGCTCCGCGAGATCTACGACGCCGAGAGTTTCACCGTCGAGGGCATTCTCGGCCCCTACCTCCGGTACGCGGGGTGGCTCGCGCCCTACATCACGGACACGGCGCTCCTGCTCCACAACTGGATGGAGGCGGGCTCCTCCGTGCTCTTCGAGGGCGCGCAGGGGACCATGCTCGACATCGACCACGGCACGTACCCGTTCATCACGTCGTCGAGCACGACGGCGGGCGGCGCGTGCACGGGCTCGGGGGTGCCGCCGACCAAGATCGACGGCGTCGTCGGTATCTCCAAGGCCTACTGCACGCGCGTGGGCGGGGGACCGTTCCCGACGGAGCTCGGCGGCGAGATTGCCGACCTCCTGCGCACGCGCGGCAACGAGTTCGGCTCGGTGACGGGCCGGCCGCGGCGCTGCGGGTGGGTGGACGCCATCGGGCTCCGCTACGCGGCGCGCATCAACGGGCTCGACACCCTGGCAATCACCAAGCTCGACGTCCTCGACGCCTGCGACACGGTCAAGATCTGCGTCGGCTACAACTACAATGACGAGGTGCTGACGGACTTCCCCGAGGAGGAGCGCATCTGGCACGAGGCCGAGCCCGTGTACGAAGAGATCTCGGGGTGGAAGACCTCGACCGCGGGGCTGCGTGACTACGAGGATCTGCCGACCAAAGCCCGCGAGTACCTGGCGCGGCTGTCCGAGCTCTGCGGCGTGGGCATCTCGCTCGTCTCGACGGGCCCCGTGCGCGACGAGACCATCCTCGTCAACGATTCCACTCTGGCCCGCTGGATCCCGGGCCTCCGCTCCTCCCTGCCGCCACACTAGAAGACCGGGGGGAACCCGCTCCCGGGTATGCCCGGTCCCGAGTATGATAGCTGCGTGAGCCGTTAGCTCAGTTGGCAGAGCACCTGACTTTTAATCAGGGGGTCGGTGGTTCGATCCCACCACGGCTCACCATTGACTTCACCCGTCGCAGGGTGGGAATCTTTTTACGTCCTCGAAGGGCGGCTCCGGCTCTTCCTGCGCGACCCGAAGGAGGAAATCAGGCTCGGCCCGGGGGAGACCTACGCGGTCCGTCCCGGCCGGCCGCACCTCGTGACCAACGGCGGCGACACCTCGGCGGTCTTTCTCGTGCTCCAGGGGATCGGCGAGTACGATTACGTCCCGCTGACCTGATCCGCCGGCCGTTCAGCCCTCGAATCCCGTGGCCGCCACCCCAACTTGTCATCCGAGACGGCCTCTGTTACTCTCACCTTCTGGTTTCGCACGCTGTCACAGAGGTTTAGACCCCGTCGTCTAGCCTGGCCCAGGACGCGACCCTTTCAAGGTCGAGACCGCGGGTTCAAATCCCGCCGGGGTCACCATCTGATCCAAGGGGGCGTATGGAGCCTCAGGGTTTCCGCGACCTGATCGGGCGGATCATGATCGATCCGGATTTCCTCAGCGAGCTCGTGCGCGACCCCGCGGCGGCCCTGGCCGAGTTCGCGCTGTCGGCCGACGAGCGCAAGACCGTGCTCCAGGCCGTGGGGCGGGCGGGCGAGGCGCCGACACCCGAGCGCCTCCGGGCCGTCAAGGCGATGATGATGAAGCGCTGGGCGATGTAGGGCTGGCACGATCGTGGCCAAGCCGGCCGACATAGCCTTTCTCCACCAGGTCGACCTCCTTCGCGATCTGGAAGAATCGCAGCTCGCCGCACTCTGGCCGCGCCTCCGCGAGCGCCGGCTCCGCAAGAGCGAGGTGTTGTTCCGCGAGGGCGACCCCGGAGAGGAGATGTTCTTCATCCGCTCGGGGGTCATCCTGGTCTCCAAGAAAGTCAGCGGGCGCGTCGAGCAGATACTGAACCGGTTCGAGTCCGGCGCGAGCTTCGGCGAGATGAGCGTCTTTGGCGACGAGGCCAAGCGGACCGCCACGATCCAGGCTGAGATCGAGACCTCCCTGCTCGCCCTTGACCGCGAGAGCCTCAACCAGTTCATCGAGGCGAACCCACGGGATGCCGCCCGCTTCTTCCAGGAGATGGCGCGCGTGCTGATCCGTCGCCTCCTGCAGTCGAGCCAGCTGGTGGCCGAGGTCACGCGCTGGGGCCTCGAGGCGACGGGGTTGGACGCCGAGCGGCGCTCCGGGGGGCCGGCCACGTGAGCGAGCCCGTGCCCAATACGCAGGCAGGAGGCCCGGGCACCCAGCAGCGCCGGGCACCGGCCATGCTCAACCTCCTCGTCCGCTCGGAGGACGGGGAGAGCTTCGAGACGCGCCAAGTTTCGAGTCCGGCCGCCTACCTCCAACTACGCCCCCAGCGGCTCCCTGACGAGCAGTGGGAGCTGGCGCAACTGCCCTCGGGCGTCCCGGGCACCAAGAAATACGTCCTGAAGAGCCGCCGCACCGAAGACTACCTGGCGCTCGACGAGGAGGAGAGCTTCCTCTGGGGGCAGATGGACGGCCGCGCGAGCATGCAGGACATCGCCGTGGCGTACGTCATGCGCTACGGCTCGTTCGACTTCGAGAAGATTCCCCAGCTCATCGGCAAGCTCCTGCATGCCGACCTTCTGACGCTGCGCCCGATGAGCACCCTGCGGGACATCCTCGAGCGCAACAAGCGGAACCCGGCGGCGCGCGCGATGGTGGCGACGCTGCACGCCATCGAGCGCCTGAACGTCTCGAGCCGGCGCTGGAACGACCTCTTCGAGCGGATCCACCGCTGGGGCGGCTGGCTCATCTTCACGCCGGCGGCGGTGATCGGGCTCGCCGTCCTGTCCGCCTTCGGCATCCGCTCGCTTGTCCACCTCTGGGCTGACCTGGGCGCGATCAGCTCGGCCCTGGGGCACCACGCCATCGTGGCGATCATCGCCCTCAAGCTGGCCTTCTTCCTGACGGTGGCGCTCCACCAGCTCGTGCACGCGCTGGCCTGCGTCAACTACGGCCGCCGCGTCAAGGAAGTGGGCTTCATTCTCCATCACATGGTCGTGCCGACGTTTTACGCGGACGTGACCGACCTCTTCATGGGCTCGCGCCGCGCTCGCGTGGTCAACGCGCTGGCGGGGCCGACCGTGCACCTGGTACTCGGCATGCTCGGCGTGATCTGGGCCGACATGCTCAGCCCCGGGCTGCTCCAGGCCTGCGTCGCCGCCTCGGCCGTGCTGCAGCTGCAGTCCTTCCTGATCTGCCTCTATCCCTTCTCGTTCCTCGAGATGGACGGCTACCACGTCCTCGAGGACTCGGTCAGCATGCCGCGCCTCGCCCAGGAGTCCTCGCAGTTCGTGCGCGTCTCGCTCTTGAAGCGGTTGGCGACGGGACGAAGGTTCAGCCGGCAGGAGGTCGTCTACCTCTCCTATTTCCTGCTGTCCCTGCTCTCCGTCGTGGGATTCGTCGGGCTGAATATCTGGCTGATTTTCTCCGCCCGCCACGCCTAGCCGGGCAGGCGGACGATAAGGGCCCATCTGCGCCATTTATCAAAGACTGTTGGGGCGCCCTCGGCCGCAGGCTCGTGGCCGTTCGAGCTGAGGGGCGGAGCCCCGAGGCGAGGGCTGAGACAGTCCTACGCCTCGCGTGCGGCCCTTCGGGCGCCGCCTCGCATCTGGACCCTTCTCGATCGCCTGCGAGGCCTTGAGCAGCCTGCTAAGTGCCGCGGGCGAGGAGGGCGATCAGGCGGCCGACGGATTCGTGGAGCGCCTCGGATTCCTGCGCCGCCGCTTCGAGGCGCCGCGCCTGCTCCGCTTCGGGAAGGGATTCCAGGAGCGCCTGGGCACGGCCGCGCACCTCCGGCCCCAGGAGCCGCGCCACCTCGAGGACGAACCGGAGCGCCTGTTCCGCTCGCTCCCGCCCCGGCGCGGCGCTCCCGAGCGAGGCGGCCAGAGCCTCGCGGAGCCGCGCGCTCAGCCTGATGCGCTTGTCCCATGCCCGCACGAGATCGCCCGGCACCGCGCCCCACTCGAGCGGCGTGCGGCGAAGCACCTCCATGATTGCCGGGCCGAGAGCCGGAGCGCTCTCGCGCGCGATCAGGTCGCCCAGCGCCGAATTCCACACCGGGGGGAGAGGCGCGGGAGGTATCTCCCGGGCGCGCGCCGCCGGGGCCTCGAGAATCTCGCCCGAGCGGTTGAGGACGAGCCGGTCCTCGATCGGGCCTCCCAGCGCCCAGAGCGAGCAGACAACGCGCTCGCCGTCGTGGCGGATCACCCGCGCTTCCCGCCGCGCGATGCCCTGCCACTCCGGCCGGTAAAACGTGACGCCGTCCGCGACCACCTTGTCGATGTCCTGGCGCAGCTGGACCGTCGCCCACGCCGCGACTCGGTGGCTCTCGTAGGGCGCCGGCAGCCAGTCGAGCCCCCCGTCGGCCAGGAAGCGCTCGAGCGGCAGCGCCTGGCCCGGGTCGTAGCGGAAGCACTCGAGGAGCGTCGTGAAGAGCTGCTCGGAGGGGAAGGGGCCGCGGTAGCGCACGCGCGCGACGCCCTGGTCCTTCATCAGCGACGCGACCAGGTTCAGCACCGCGCTGCCCACCCCCGTTGGCAGGCGCCGCGGCTCGGCCAGCGGCGGAATGTGGTCGAGCGCCGCCCAGTCGAGCGAACGGAAAACGGTCAGCGGTTCGACGGGGCGCCAGGGTTCATCCCCCCAAGTTTCCTCTCCATCGAGAAGCCAGACGCGATCCGAGCGGCCCCAGGCCGGGTGCTCCCAAGCCTGGCGCTCAACGCCGCCGGGCTCCACGCCGATCCACCGGCCGTCCGCCGCGCGGCAGCGCGCCCAGCCGAGCGCGCCTTCGGGGCTCCAACGGCAGGCGGTGATCAAGTGGCCGTGGCGGTCGAACTGGACGAGCCGGCGTCGCGGCGGCCCGGCCTCGTAGCCCACGACCGCGCCCCAGCGCTCGACTCGGACGGGCGGATCGGGCTCAGCGAGCGCGGCGGCGAGGGCCTCGATGCGCCGCGGGTCGAGCGAGGCGATCTCCGGGCGCTCGAGCCACTCGCGCAGGCGGGACAGGGCGCTCGGGTCCATGGACCCGATGATGATACAATCCACGGGTGCGCGTCTCCCTGATCCTCGTGAGTCTCCTCTGCGCCGCCTGCACGGTCGGGGGCTCGCCGTCCAACCAGCCCTTCGCCGACATCCCGGTGCCGGCCGGCTGGCGCCCCTACGCGCGCGACTCCGTGGTCATCCAGTCGCCCAAGGTCACGGCGGGCAAGCTCGTCTATTTCGCCGAGTCGTCCCTCGACGCGACGATGGAGCAGGCCCGGGTGCTTCTCCGCGGCGCCGGCTGGACGGAAACGAAGAGCGAGCGGTTCGTCAACGCCGACAAGTTCGCGGTCGTCTGGGCGGCTTTCGCCAAAGGCCAGGACTACTGCCGAATCACCGTCACGGAGGGCTCGGGCATGCAGCAGGTGGACATCACCGTGGCCCGGCTCAACGCCCCTCGCTGATGGCCGCCCCCTGATGTCCACCCACGACCTCTGCTGGCTCCCCGCGCTCGAACTGGCCGCGCTCGTCCGCCAGAAGAAGGTCTCTCCGGTCGAGGTGACGGACGCTGCCCTCGCGCGGATCGAACGCGTGAATCCGACGCTCAACGCGTACTGCGCCGTCACGGCGGAGGACGCCCGCGATGCGGCTCAGGCCGCCGAGGTGGCGGTGATGACCGGCGAGGAGTTGGGCCCGCTCCACGGCGTGCCGGTTTCGGTCAAGGACCTGGTCTTCACTCGTCGCGTGCCGACCACGGGCGGCTCTCGCATCTTCGCCGACCACGTGCCGGAGGAGGACGCGGTCGCGGTCGAGCGGCTCAAGGGCGCGGGCGCC
>JACORX010000070.1 GCA_016179165.1 Candidatus Rokuibacteriota bacterium
GCGTGGATCGCCTCCACCTCGGCGAGCACCTGGGCCACGGCCTTGGTCCGCGGGCGGCGGCCGTACATCACGATGATGTCGCAGAACTCGCAGTTGTAGGGACAGCCGCGCGCGAATTGGATGGCCATGCTGCGGTAGCGCTTGACCTTCAGGAGATCGAAGCGCGGCAGGGGCGAGTCCAGCATGCTGGGCTTCTCGTCCTGGTGGTACTCCGGCTGCCACGCCCCGTTCTCGTAGTCTCGGACGAACTGCGGCCATGTGTACTCCGCCTCGCCGACGAAGAGCACATCCACCAAGCCCCGCAACTCCTCCGGGCACAGCGTGGCGAACGGGCCGCCGGCCGCGACGAGCTTGCCGCGGCGCCGGAAGTCCTCCGCGATCTCGAAAATCCGGCGCTTGTGCACGGCGAAGCCTGTGATGCCGATGAGGTCCGCGTCGGTGTCGAAGTCGATGGTCTCGACGTTCTCGTCGCAGAGCACGACCTCGTGGCCGGCCGGCGTCAACCCCGCCACTGTCGGCAGGGCCAGGTTCGGAAACGCGCAGCGCTTCCCGATGCTCGGCAACACCCGGTCGAAGGTCCAGAACGATTCGGGGTTCTTCGGCGCGATCAGATAGATCTTCAGTTGTCCATCCCGATCACGCGGCGAGCGCCGCGGCGAAGCCTTCGACGGCGGCTTCAGCGTGCGGGATCGAGGCATTCCTGCCCTGCTCGGCCTCGACGGTCTCGAACTCGCGCTGGAGCGCCCGCTGAGCGGCCTCATCGAGGACGGCGTCGGCCAGCGGAAAGAGCACGCCGTTCTCCTTCTCGATGTGCTCGCGCAGGAGCGCCACATAGTCGCGCGCCTTCGCGGCCCGGTCAAGGGGGTCGTCCGCCTCCATGGCGCGGACCAGGGCCCGACCGCGCCGGTGCTCCTCGAGCATGACGTCGATGGGACCGCCGACCGACGGCACGCCGGCCTTGACCATGGCCGGGAACAGGGCGGTCTCCTCCTTGGCGTGGTGGTTCTTGTCGGCGAAGGCGCGCAGCCACGCGATGATCTCCGGCCACCATCCCTCGGGCAGCGGCCGCCCGCCCGCCAGGCGAGCGGCGGCCGCCTCGAGCACGCCGAGGGCGCGAAGGATGACCCGGTGCTCCTCGCGGAGCAGATCCGTAGGCGTAGACATAGGAGACCTCCTCACTTGCGCAGGTCGAGCACGCGCTGGGCCTTGCCCGCGCTGCGCTCGACGGTCTTGGGTGGCACGATGCTGACGTCGGCGGTGATGCCGATGGTCTCGAAGATCTTTCGGCGCACGACGGCCTCCAGCGCTCGCATGGCGTCAGCGCCCGCCTCGGCGACGGCGGCGCGCGCCTCGACCCGCACCTCCAGCGTGTCCAACGCGCTGTCGCGGCGGACCACGATGAGGTAGTGCGGCTCGACGTCGGCAACCTGGAGCAGCGCGTGCTCGACCTGCGAGGGATACACGTTGACGCCTCGGATGATCAGCATGTCGTCCGTGCGGCCCATGATCCGGCCGATGCGCGCCAGCGTCCGGCCGCAGCGGCACGGCTCGGCGGTCATCGAGGTCAGGTCGCGCGTCCGGTACCGCAGCACCGGCAGCGCCTCCTTGGTGAGCGTGGTGAAGACAAGCTCTCCCACCGTTCCCTCGGGCACGGGCATGAGCGTGGCCGGGTCGACGATCTCGGGCAGGAAGTGGTCCTCGGCGACGTGCATCCCCTGGCGCTCGGGGCACTCGACGGATACGCCTGGACCTATGACCTCGCTGAGCCCGTAGATGTTGATCGCCATGATATTGAGCCGAGTCTGGAGCGCATCCCGCATCGCCTCGGTCCAGGGCTCGGCGCCGAAGAAGCCCACGCGGAGCTTGAGGTCCTTGGGCTTGAGGCCCGCCTCCTCGATGGCCTCGGCCAGGTGGAGCGCGTAAGAGGGCGTACAGCAGAGCACCGTCGCGCCCAGATCCCGAAGCGCCATCAGCTGGCGGTCGGTGAAGCCGCCCGACATCGGCACCACGGCGGCGCCCACCCGCTCGGCGCCGTAGTGGAAGCCGAGCCCGCCCGTGAACAACCCATAGCCGTAGGCGTTGTGGACGACGTCGCTGGGGCCCACGCCGCCCGCCATCAACGTGCGGGCCATGACCTCGCTCCAGGTGTCCACGTCCTGCCGCGTGTAGGCGACCACGGTCGGCCTGCCCGTCGTGCCTGAGGAGGCGTGCACGCGGATCACGTCCTCCATGGGCACGGCCAGAAGGCCGTAGGGATAGGTCTGCCTGAAGTCGTCCTTGACCGTGAAGGGGAGCCGGGCGAGGTCGGCCAGGGAGCGGATGTCGCCGGGCTGGACCCGAGCCTCGCTCAGCCTCTCACGGTACAGCGGGACGCGCTCCGAGAGGCGGGTGATGAGGTCCTTGAGGCGGTGGACTTGCAGGACCTCACGCTCGGCACGCGGCATGCGCTCGACCAGAGCCAGATCCTTCATCGCGAGATCTCCTCCTCGACCAGCTCGAGTCCGTACGCTTCGTGCGCGGCGCGGTCGGCCCGGCCGAGCCACCCGCCGCAGGCGGCGGCCGCGTCAGACATCCCGCTCCATTTGGATCATCGGGCCGTGGCGGAAGCCCAGCCGCGTGAAGAACTCGCGGATGTCGGCCTGGCCGAGATCGATCAGCGTCGAGACCTTGGCGATGGACCGGAGCTCGCTGCCGCTGTCGAGGAAGCGCTGGAGGAGCGCATGGCCGACGCCCCGCCCGCGGTACGGCGGGTCCACGCCGATCAAGTCGACCCAGCCGGTCGGCTGGGCGATGCCGAACTCGCTCTCGCTCACCCATCCGAAGAGGAAGCCCGCGAGGCGACCGTCGGTCTCGGCCACGAGCGACATCCAGGGCGGCCTCAGCACCGAGATCTCGAGCCTGCGCTGCCAGTAGTCCTTGCGGGTATGTCCGGAGAGCTTCTCGTCGATGCGCACGAGCGCGTCGAGGTCGGACGCCTCCACGGGTCGAATCGATACGTCCAGTCGGGCCATGTATGTCTCCTCGCGCTTCAGGCGGCGTGAGCCGCGGTCGTGGCCATCTTGCGCTGGCGCTGGAGGCCCAGGAGCGCGGCGCCGAGCGCGGTCGTGTACTCCGGGCCGTCGGGCACGTTGACCTGGACGCCGAGCTTTTCCTTGAGGGCGACCACCATCCCCTCCTGGCGCGCGACGCCGCCGATGAACGTCACGGGCCCGTCCATGCCGACGCGCTTCAAGAGGGACAGGGCCCGGTCGGCCAGCGAGTTGTGGATGCCGCGCAGGAAGTTGTCCACCGTCACGCCTTCCGAGATGTGGTTGATGATCTCGGACTCGGCCAGCAC
>JACORX010000075.1 GCA_016179165.1 Candidatus Rokuibacteriota bacterium
ACGAAGAGCTCCGGAAGACGCTGGCGACCATCCAGAGCGGGGTGGTCGCGGTGGGAAGCCGGGGACGAATCACCGTGTTCAACAAGGCGGCGGAGCAGTTCACGGGGCAGCCGGCCGAGGCGCTTCGCGGGCGCGGCGTCGAGCAGCTGCCGCCGGTCTTGGGTCGGCTCATCGAGGCCACGCTGAACGATGGCCGGTCCCGTTCGCAGGTGGAAATCGCCCTGCCCGACCTGGTCGGCCAAATGGTGCCGCTCATGTGCACGATCTCCCCCTTGCGGAGCCCGCAGGGCGCCCTCGTGGGCGCGGTCGCGGTCTTCAGCGATCTCTCGCGCGTGAAGGAGCTGGAGCACGAGCGGCGGCGGGCGGAGCGGCTGGCTTCCATGGAGGCGATCGCCTCCGGCATGGTCCACGAGATCCGAAACCCCTTGGTGGCGATCAAGACCTTCACCCAGCTCCTGCCGAGTCGCTTCAACGACGCGAGCTTTCGGGACAACTTCAGCCGGGTGGCCGGGCGCGAGATCGCCCGACTGGACGACCTCCTCGACCGCTTCCGGATGCTGTCCTCGGCCTCCCGGCAACCCATGGAGCCGGTGGACGTCACGGTCCCCCTCCGGGACACCCTCGATCTCCTCGCACCCAGGCTGGAGGAGCGCCGGGTCACCCTTCGCCGGGTCGGCGAGGGCACCCCTCGCCAAGTCCTCGGCAACGCACCTCAATTGGAGCAGCTTTTCTTGAACCTGTGCTTAAATGCCTTGGAAGCCATGGATCCGGGCGGGGAGCTCACGGTACGGGTTGCCGACCTCTCGGAAGGCGGCGGCTCCACACTACTGGTCGAGGTTTCGGACACGGGCGGGGGTATACCGGAGGACATCATCGAACAGATCTTCAATCCGTTTGTGACAACCAAAGCCCACGGCACCGGGTTGGGGCTGGCCATCTGCCGCGCCATCACGGACGCGCACCGCGCCATCCTGCGCGCGCGCAACAACGTGGGCCGGCCCGGCTGCACCTTCACCGTTGAGTTCCCCGTGCCCGCCCCGACACCGGCGAGAGTGACTGCGTGAGGACGGTCCTGCTGGTCTCGGAGGACGAGGCGCTGGACCTCCGGCTCCGCCGGGCACTGCCGGATTGCTCCGTCTTCCCCGCCCCGACCGACGCGGAGGCGCTCCGGACGCTCCGCCTCACCGAGGTGGATCTGGTCCTCAAGCACGTCACCCAGCCCGTCGGCGACCTCGACGGCTTCATCGCAAAGGCGCGGCAGCTCAGGCCCAGCGTGGTAGTGGTGTGCATACTGCCGGCCGAGGGCCTGTCGCCGGATGACGAGGCCGCGGCCGAGGGCGCCGACTTCGCCGTGTTGCCCCCCTTCACCACCTCGCACCTGCGCGCCGTCCTTCGCCAGGCCGACGAGAAGCTCCGCCTCCTCCAAGAGGTGGCGGCGCTCCGGACGGCGCGGCGCACCGCGGGACCTGATCCGCTGGCCGAAGAGCCGGCGGTTGCGGGCGAAGGCCCCTCGCGCGAGCTGACCCAGGTCGCCAAGGAGTTCGCCAAGGCACTGGCCGCGGGGTTCGACCTGCAGCGCGTGCTCGATCTCTTCCTCGACGCCGTCTCCGAGCTGGCGCGCCCAAGCCGGAGCGCGATCCTCCTCGCCGAAGACGAGCACCGGCAGTACCGGGTGCGCGCCTCCCGCGGGCTCTCACCGCATCTTGTCGAGTCGGTGAGCCTCCCGGCCGACGGCGGCCTGCCGCTGTGGCTGATGGCCGAGGGGCGACTCATCCAGATCGAGGAAGCGCTGGGGCGGGCGACCGAGGCTTCGGCACGCGAGATTGCGCGGGAGATGGCCGTGCTGCAGGCCGTGGTCGCGATCCCGCTCAACTCGCATGGCGAGCTGGTCGGTATCCTGACGCTCGGCCGGCGCATCACGGGCGGCGCGTACGGGCGGCGCGAGACCGAGACGCTGTTCAACCTGGCGAGCCACCTTGCCGCGGCTATCCGCGACATCGGCATCCATCACCAGCTCCAGTACCAGAAGGAATTCAACGAGCGGATCCTCCAGCGCATGTCGAGCGGCGTCATCACCATCGGGCCGGAGCAGCGCGTGGTGATCATGAACCGTCGGGCCGAGGAAATCCTGGGCATGACCGCGCGCGACGTCCTGAACCGCGACCTGCGCGCCCTGCCGTCGCCGCTGGGCGATCTCCTCTTCGAGACGCTCTCGCGCGGGCGCTCGGTCACACGCAGCGAGATCCAGCTGGCGCTGCGGAGCCTCCCGCTCGAAGTCTCCACCTACCCCGTCATGGGCGAGGGCACGGCGCCGATGGGCGCAGTGTTGGTCTTCGAAGACCTGACGGCCCAGCGCCAGCTCGCGATGGAGCGGCGCGCCGCGGAGCAGCTCCAGCTTCTCACGCGCGTCGTGGCGCGGATCGCCGACGAGATCAAGAACCCTCTCGTGTCGATCAACGCCTTCATGGAGCTCCTGGGCGAGCGCTACGACGACGCGAGCTTCCGCCACCACTTCACCTCCGTGGTCGGGCGCGATGTGCGGCGGCTGGCGCAGATGTTCGACAAGCTGGCCGCGCTCGTCAACGAGGGCGACTACAAGCGCGACGTGGTGGACATGCGCACGGCCATCGAGGAGGCCCTCATCGAGATGGGTGTCGCGCAGATGCCCGCCGCGCCGGCCGACGCCCGCCTCCTCACCTTCACGGACGAGTCGACGCAGAAGCAGGTAACGGTCAATTTCTCTCTCGAGGGGAAGGCCTTCCTCGTCAAGGGCGACCGCGGCATGCTCAAGAAGGCCGTCGCCTACCTGATCTGGTACCTCCTGCGCAAGACGCCCGGGCAGGAGGCCAAGATCGCCGTGGCCATCTCCCACGTGGCCGCCGCGGAGCCGCTGCAGATCACGCTTGCCTCCCGCACCGCCGAGGTGAAGCCGGAGGAGCTCCGCGTGATCTTCGATCCCATCCAGGTCGTGCAGGAGAACCTCATCGACGTGGGGCCGTGCGTCAGCCAGCGCATTCTCGAAGCGCACGGCGGGCACCTCGATATCAAGCAGGAGCGCGCCGAGGTCAGCTTCACGGCGACGCTCCCGGTGACACAGCTGTGAGCGAGCGCGCGCGCATCATGGTGGTGGACGACGAGGTTGGGCCGCGGGAGTCCCTGCGGATGATCCTCAAGCCGAGCTACGACATCGCCACGGCGGACAGCGGCGACACGGCGCTGAAGACGCTCGAGACCTTCAGCCCCGACCTGGTCTTCATGGACATCAAGATGCCGAAGATGGACGGCATCGAGCTCTTGCGACGGATCAAGGC
>JACORX010000093.1 GCA_016179165.1 Candidatus Rokuibacteriota bacterium
CATGAACGTGATCGGCGGCATGGGGGGCCTGACGGGGCCCCTCATCGGGGCGGTGTTCCTCACGGCGCTGCCCGAGTTCCTGCGCGGCTGGGTCGAGCTCCAGCGGGTGCTCTACGGCGTCGTGCTCATGCTCGTGATGCTGTTCGTGCCCGGCGGCCTGATCGAGATCGGCCGGCGCCTGCTCGCGTCCAACCGCTCATGAGGCCGAGCTACGCATGAGCGGCCTGCTCGAGGTGCGCGGGATGTCCAAGCGCTTCGGCGCCGTCCAGGCCATCGAACGGCTGGACTTCGAGGTGAAGCAGGGCGAGATCCTCGGTATCATCGGGCCGAACGGCGCCGGCAAGACGACCGCCATCAACCTCATCTCCGGCGTGATGCGGCCCGACGTCGGCAGCATCACTCTCGCGGGCGAGGACGTTACCGGGATGCGGCCCGACCGTCTCGTCAGGCGCGGTGTCGTCCGCACCTTCCAGGCCACCACCGTGTACCAGGAGCGCACGGTTCGCGAGAACCTGCGCCGCGGCGCGTTCACCACGATCTACCCGGGCTTCTGGGCGGCGTTCCTGGGCACAGGCTCGGCGCGCGCCGCCGACCGGCGGACCGAGACGACCATCGGCGAGCTTCTCACGTGGCTCGGCCTCGGCGAGGTCGCAGAGGCCGAGGCGCGGAACCTGCCGTACGGGTACCAGAAGGTGCTGGGCCTGGGCATGGCGCTGGCGGCCCGCCCGCGGCTGGCGATGCTGGACGAGCCAGCGGCCGGGCTGTCGCACGACGAGGCGGCCCACGTCGCCGATGTGATCCGGCGCACCAATGCCGACGGGGTGTCGCTGATCGTGGTGGACCACAATATGCGCTTCATCTCGCGCCTGTGCCACCGCATCGTCGTGCTCCACCACGGGACCGAACTGGCCACCGGGACGCCCCAGGACGTCACTCGAGATCCGCGTGTCGTCGACGCCTACCTCGGAACGGTCCATGACCCTGCTTGAGCTGCGCGACGTCGAGGTGAGCTACGGCAGCGTGCGCGCCACGCACGGCATCTCACTCGCCGTGGACGAGGGCGAGACGCTTGCCCTGGTCGGCTCGAACGGCGCGGGGAAGAGCAGCACGCTCAAGGCGATCATGGGGATGGCCCCCGTGTCGAGCGGGCACGTGCGCCTGAACGGGGTGGTGGTGAACGGCCTGCGCCCGTCACAGGTCGTGCGCCACGGTGTCGCCTACTCGCCCGAGGGCCGGCGCGTGTTCCCGCTGCTCTCGGTGCTCGACAACCTGCGTACGGGGGCGTTCACGCTCCCGAAGGGGCGGCTCGCGGCACGGCTCGCGCAGATGTATTCCTACTTTCCCGTTCTCAGAGAGCGCGCCGGGCAGCTTGCCGGCTCGCTCTCCGGGGGGGAGCAGCAGATGCTGGCGATCGCCCGTGCGCTGATGTCCTGCCCGCGGCTGTTCCTGCTCGACGAGCCGTCGCTGGGCCTGGCGCCCGTGATCGTGCAGCGCATCGGCCGGCTCCTCATCGAGATTCAGAAGTCCGAGGGCCTCGCCGTGATCCTCGCCGAGCAGAACGCCCTGTGGGCGATGGGGCTGGCGCAGCGTACCGCGGTCATCGATCTCGGGCGGATCCAGCTCGAGGGGCCATCCGAAGTCGTGCGGCACAATGAGGACGTGCGCCGGACGTACCTCGGAACCTGAGAGGGAGGGGTAGACGACGATGGAGCTCGGGCTGGCAGGCAAGGCGGTCGTGGTCACCGGCGGCAGCAGGGGGATCGGACTCGAAACCGCGCGGCTGTTCGCGCGCGAGGGCGCGCGGGTCCTGATCGTCGCCCGCCGGGAGTCCGCGCTGGCCGAGGCGGCCGCCGATATCCTGGCCGGCACGGGCCGGCCGATCGCGACGCACTCGATGGACGTCACCGACACGACCCATATCGCCGCGCTGCCGGAGGCGATCCGGCAGACGCTTGGGCGCGTCGACGTCCTGGTGAACAACGCGGGCACCGGCACCTACAAGCCGTTCCTCGAGGTGACCGACGAAGAGCTGGAGTACGGCATGGCGATCAACTTCTTCGCCCAGTTCCGCATCTGCCAGCGCGTCGTGCCGCTGATGATCGCCCAGGGCGGCGGGTGCATCGTCAACGTGAGCGGCGAGACGGGCATCAAGGTCACCGATCCGCCGTTCCTGTCGTCCTGCACGGGTCCCGCGAAGTCGGCCGAGATCCGATTCTCCAAAGTGCTGGCGAGCGAGCTGGCGCCGCACGGGATCCGCGTGAACTGCGTGGTGCCCGGTCTGGTGCTGACCCCGGAACGGTTCGCGAAGTGGGAGCGCGAGATGGCCAAGCGCCCCCTCGCCCCCCAGGAGGCGGAGCGGGTGCGCCACGAGTGGTCCGCCAACCAGGGCATGCGGGCGACACGCTGGGGCACCCCGGAGGAGCTGGCGCACATGATCGTGTTCGCGGCCTCCGACGCGGCCAGCTATGTCAACGGAGCCGTCCTGGTGGCCGACGGCGCGCAGGACAAGTCCTGAGCGGGAGAGGCTGACGCGTACGACCTCTGTCAGGTCGTCAACTACCGCTCCCGCAGCGTCAGCTGCAGCCGGCTCGCGGCGCGCCGGGGGCCCGGCGGGGCACGAGCGTGCAGGCAAACGTCGCGGGCTGCCTGCGGTACTGATCGAGCGTGGCCTGGAGCCGCGCGAGGGTCCGGTCACGCTTCGCCAGGCCGATCGAGTAGATCGCCAGGTCGTTCACGAGACGGGTATAGAACTGGTGCGGGGCATCGCCGCCGGTGCCCATGCACGGCGACGGCTTCCGGGCCACGCGCAGGAGCGGACCGAAGGCCTTCACGTACTCCGCCAGGACGGGTTCGTCACGGAGGTCACGAGGCACCTCGGGGAAGTGGGCCAGGAGGTCGTCCACGGTCATCGGTGTGCGCGCCGACCGGGCGCTTGCCTCTAGATCCCGCGACAGGCGAATGTGGACCATCGCGGCTAGTATAACCCGCCATCAAGCCCCGCCATCAAGCAGAGATGCGAACTCGTCCGACGCGGAGTACCCTAAGGGCAGTCCAAAGGAGGTAACACGATGGCCGACTTCAACCCCGCGTCCGCCTCGACCGCTCTGGCGGCGGCAGCCGACGTGCAACGCGTGACCGCGTTCCTTCGAAAAGTCTACGGGTGGATGTGCGCCGGCCTGGGCGTGACCGCCTTCGTCGCGTTCACCGGGCTGGGCTCGCCGGCGATAATCCGGGCGATCGCCTCGAACCAGCTGCTGTTCTTCGGCCTGTTCGCCGCCGAGCTGGGCCTCGTCTTCGTTCTCTCGACTCGCGCGCCCACGCTCGCGCCGGGCGCAGCCGCGGGACTCTTCGTGCTCTGCTCGGCGCTGAACGGTGCGACGCTGTCGCTCGTGTTGCTCATGTACACGGGCGCATCGGTCGCGACGACGTTCGTCGTCACGGCGGGGATGTTCGGCGCGCTCGCCCTTTTCGGCTCGACCACGACGCGCAGCCTGGCCGGCGCCGGTCACTTCTCCTTCCTGCTTCGGTTCTCGGGTGGAAGGCGAAGCTGACCGTGTGTGGCATGGGGCGCACGGGCGTCTTGTCCCGCGTAACCGATCTCCACACCTTCCATATCCCCGTGATGGGGCTCGCATACACCATCGACACCCCGCTGAAGGTCGCGCGCTTCGGAATCTCGTCGGTGGTCTCGATCATCGATGACAATCTCCTGGAGCAGATGCGCGCCTTCCATTGCTCGCAGGAAGCCGAACCGTACGCGCCCATCCCGGACGGAGACGTCGATCACCGGGCGAAGCGCATCACGGCATACCTGAACCTGCTGAACAGGATCGTGAGCAGGCAGGTGGAGACGCTGAAAGCCGGCCCGTTCGAAGAGGGCGCCGACATCGAGAGATATTTCGAGCTCCTGCCCGCTTCGTCTCCCGCCAGGGCGCTGTTCGAACGGATGCGACGCCTCGAAGACGGCGCGGAAAAGCTGTCCCTGCAGGAAGAGCTACGCGGGAAGGTGGTCGCCGGCGCCATCGACGTCAACATCATGACCAAATGCGATCGCACGACCTACGATAGAGTGGGGGAGCCGCTTCCACCGGAGTATGCCGACGCCAGGGCCGCGCTGCGCGGCTTTGCGCTGAGTGCCCTGTCTTCGTCGGTCGTGTTCTCGGCAGGGCTCAATCCGCGTCTCTACGCATATTGCGAATCGTTCGGGGAGTTCTTCCCCGACGACCAAGGCCATCTTCGGAAGAAGATCACCCTGAAGGTGAGCGACTACCGCTCGGCATCGGTGCAGGGGAAAGTCCTGGCGAAGAAAGGGCTCTGGGTGAGCGAATTCCGCATCGAATCGGGATTGAACTGCGGCGGCCATGGGTTCGCCACCGACGGATTGCTACTGGGCCCCATTCTCGAAGAGTTCAGAACGAAGAGAGCCGCTCTTGCCGGGGAGCTCCTCGAGATGTGCAACAGCGCCCTGGCCCAGAAGGGATACGAGACGTTTTCAGAGGCGCCCGCGATGAAGATCACCGCGCAGGGAGGAATCGGCACAGCCGGCGAGCACGACTTCCTGATCGGACATTACGACCTGGACGGTGCCGGCTGGGGTAGCCCCTTCCTGCTGGTGCCCGAAGCCACCAACGTCGACGAGGATACCCTGCGTCGACTCGAGTCGGCGGGAATGGAAGACTATTTCCTGAGCTACGCGTCGTCGCCGCTGGGAGTGCCGTTCAACAGCTTTCGGGGGAGCTCCTCCGAGGAGCAGCGGAAGCAACGCGTCGCCAAGGGGAGGCCGGGAAGCCCCTGCTACAAGAAGTTCTTGTCGTTCAACAGCGAATTCACGTCCCAACCCATCTGCACCGCCTCGCGGGAGTACCAGCACCTGAAGCTGAAACAGCTCCAGGAGCAGCAGCTTCCGCTCGAAGCGTTCCGCGACGAGTTCGACCTCATCACGCAGAAGGATTGTCTGTGCGAAGGGCTCGGCGCCGCGGTGTTGCTGAAACATGGCATCGAGCCGCCTCACAAGCTGTCAGCGGTCACCATCTGCCCGGGGCCCAACCTGGCTTATTTCTCGAAAGCATGTTCGCTCCGTGAGATGGTCGATCACATCTACGGGCGCGCGAACGTTCTGAATGCGCTTCGCCGCCCGCACGTGTTCATCAACGAGTTGTCCCTCTACGTGGACTACCTGAAGAACGCGATCGGGCACAAGGTGGACGTGTTGACGATCAAGCACCTCCGCTACCTGCGCACGTTCAAGACGAACCTGCTCGAAGGAATCGCCTACTACAAGGATCTCCTTCCTTCCATCAAGACGGAGCCCGCACCGCATCTGCCCGGCATGAAGGAGGATCTGTGCGCGATCGAGCTCCGCGTAATGGATCTCGTGATCCCGGAAGCGCCCTCAGCCGACTGAGCGCATAGGAGTGAGACCCGCTGTCCCCTCGGCTCCATCGTTGGGCGATGCGGGCGGGCAAGGTTGGCCTGCACGGCCCTCTGCCAGGATGGGTGAGACACTCGCTCGCCCAATAATTGCTGAGGAGGGCGAGACGGGATGACCCCATGGACGTTGGAGAGATGACCGTGACGCAGGAGGACGTGCTGGTGGTGGCGAAGCCGTGGCGGCGGACGTACCCGGCGGAGTACAAGCGGCGGATCCTCAAGGAGGCCGGCGCGTGCACGGCGCCGGGGGCCAACGGGCCCTGCTCCGCCTCGAGGGATTGTACTCGTCGCTCCTGGTGTAGTGGCGCCGGGCCCGGGGGCGGGGGGAGCGTGCCGCTCTGGCGCCGCAGAAGCGCGGGCGCAAGCCGATGCCGGTCGATCCCCGCTCCCGCCGGTCCGGGGCCGGTCCGGGCCCGGTTGACGGCGGCGGTGTGTCTGGCATAGCATGCCGCTCCCCCGGGCCGCCTCTTTCGACCCGCGAGGCAGCCTGCGGCGGCCGGTGTCTGAGTCTGGGCGATTATGTCGTGGAGAGGGGGGCCACGGACGGGGCGGCCGCCGCCGGAGGGCCCTCGTGTGGCAGCTTCAACGCCCAGCGGCTGTCGTCGCGGAGTTGCAAGCGGTGCGGACCAGTGCTCGTTAGCTGTTCAAGGGCGTCACACGCCACTCGACCACGCCCAGCCCGGCGACGTCAGGGCAGGCGTCCGGCGGGATGTCGCGCGCCGGCGTGAGCTCGTCCAGCGACTGTCGCCCGTTGTCGGGTTCAGCGCGGACCCAGCGATATCGGTGCGCGAGGAAGCGGTCGAGCAGCCGGTGAACCGGGTTCCCCACAGTGAAGGGATAGATGGGAATCCGTCCCGGCGCCGCCCCGGGGCCGTAGCCGAGCGGCGCGAGCGCCTCGTCACATGCCCCCGCCTCCGCCTCGCGCTTCAGAAAACGGAACAGATCGAGGGCCGGCCATTTTCGTCGCGCTCGGCGGCAATGGTGCGCCGCATGGACGTGTAGCGTTCGGTGATCCGGGCGCGAGGCGTCTCGTTGACGGGGAAGGTCCGCAGGTAATTATCGACGTCGAGCGCCACGTCCAGCCCAGAGCCGGCCACCTTGCTGATCGTAGCGATCACTACGGCGGCGGATGCCAGCACCGCCGCCCCTATCCCCGAGAGCATCTCGACCGTGATCCCTCGCATGGCGGCGAGCAGGGGGACATACAGCCAGCCGTGCTCGGCCAACGCGAAGACGAACGGCACGGCGAAGCACATCGTCCAGAGCAGGTAGGTCACGGCCGACGTGGAGTCGAGTCCGCGCGAGAGCCACGCGCCCCGGCGCTTGACACACCGGTGACTGGTTGCCCGGCTTTGGGTTCCTTGCAGCTCTTGTTGAATTCCGTGGTCACGGCCCCCTTGAACCGTTTCACCGGGAGACTTGGTCGTCGCGCTGCGGAAGGATCGCGGGACCCAGCCGCTGAGTGCTACAATGTAGCATCATGAAATCCATCGGGGTGCGAGAGTTGCGGCAGCGTGCGAGCGAGTACCTCCGTGACGTCGAGGCGGGGCGGGCCGTGGAGATCACGGCGCGAGGGCGCCCGGTCGCCCTGCTCGTCCCCTTGCGCGGCACTGGCCATGTCGAGCGTCTGGTGCGCCGTGGTCGCGTGATCCCGCCGACGGGTGATTTGCTCGACCTCGGCCCCCCGCTGACGCCGAGGGCCGGCAGACCTCGCCCGAGTGCGGTCCTCGCTCGCGCCCGGTCCCAGGAGCGGTAGACGCGGTGGTGTACCTTGACTCCTCCGCGCTCGTGAAGCTCGTCGTCGCCGAGCCGGAGTCCTCGGCGCTCCGCCGTTATCTCGGTGACGAATCCGAGCGGGCCTCCTGTGCTCTCGCCCGCGTCGAAGTTCTTCGCGCCGTCCGTGCCCACGGCCCCGCGGCACTGACCCGGGCCCGCCGACTCTTGCAGCGGCTGAACGTGGTGCCGATCGACGACGAGCTTCTCGATGCGGCCGCGGCGCTCGACCCGCGCGTGTTGCGTAGTCTCGACGCCATTCATCTGGCCGCGGCGCAGTTGTTTGGTGACGAGCTGACCGCCGTCGTGACCTACGACCGCCGAATGGCGGCCGCTGCAGGCCTGGCTGATCTGACCGTCGCCGCCCCACGCTGATCCGCCGAGGAGGCCTTCAGGCTGTCAGATGACCAGGCGGCACGTCTCGCCGTAGAACTGACCCACTACATGGCCGTCATGAGATCCGGCACGGCCGCGCGCGTCTCGCGCTCCTCGGTCAGCTCGTTCGGCGCCGCCGCCCGAGAGAGTGCCCGCCCGCTGGGCGACGCGCTGGCGCAGCACCGGGAAGAGGCCGAACACGCGCTCCAGCATCTCCTCGCGCCGTCACCGGGGGGACAGGGCTAGAGGCGGGCCATGACCCGCTGCGCGAATTCCCGGCTGAAGCTCCACTTCTCGTCCGTGCCGGTGGCCCACATCAGCTCGCGCAGGCCGCCGCGCTCGAGCTCGCGGATGCGCTCGATCAGCTCCTCGGCGGTCCCCACCAGGCAGGTGTCGCGAACCAGCTCGGCGTCGATCAGCTCGGCCTCGCCCGGGTGGACATAGGTGTAGTGGCCTTCGTGGGTGCGGAAATGCCGGTGCTCGCGCGGGGTCTCCTCGACCAGGGCGCAGTACCGCTTCCAGATTCGCCGCAGGAAGGGCGGCGGCTCGATGCCCCGCTCGTGCACGGCATCGTAGAAGTAGTACACGCTGGCCATGACGTTCGGGCCCACCGCGCGGATGACGCGCTCGGAGTCGGCCGCCTCGCCCGGCCCGAGCAGGACGATATTGGTGAGCGCGCACATGTGGAAGTCGCCGCCGAGGGTGCGGCCGTCGCGCGCCGCGCCAACCCGTGCCTGCGCGAGAGCTTCCGCGGGGGCCACGCCGCGGGGCGGGATGGCGAAGACGAGGCCGTCGCCGTACTCGCCCGCCAGCTCCATGGCGCGCGGTCCGAAGGCGGATACGTACAGGGGGATGCGTGGCTCGAGGCTCATGTACTTCTTCTCGCGGATGAGCATCTTGACCGGGCGCGGGGCGCCCTCGTAGGCGTAGTCCACCACGTCGCCCCGGAGCAGGCCGCGGAGCACCCGCAGGTACTCGGCGTAGTCCGCGATGCGCATGGGCGGGTGCCCCATGCTGCGCGTGGCCGTGTTGCCGGTGCCCACGCCCAGGTGGACGCGGCCCGGCGCGAGCCGGTTGAGCGTGGCCATCGCCGCCACGTGCACGGGCGGGATGCGCGTGCCGCAGATGGCCACGCCGGGACCCAGGCGGAGGCGTGAGGTTTGCCGGGCGGCCAGGGCGAGCACCGCGTAGCAGTCCGAGTACAGCATCTGGCTGTCGGTGACCCACGCGGAGTCGTAGCCAAGGGACTCGACGTGGCTGTAGAACCCGATCTCGTCGACGTCGGCCATCACACAGACGCTGATGCGCATGTCAGGCTCCCAGGATCCACGGCTTGATGGGGGTCCGCGAGAGGCACTCCGCACCGCTCTCGGTCACCACCACCGGCCGCTCGAAGCGCATGCCCCCGACGCCGGGCAGGTTGCAGGTCAGCGCCATGATCTCGAGGAAGTTCGGCTGCATCACGAAGTCCGGCTCGCTCACGTAGGGCATGTAGACGTCGGTGAACGAAGGGTACCACTCGTTGCCGAAGTGGCCGATGCCGTGGCCGAACCCCCGGATCATCCCGCCCCATCCGTTTTCATCGACGAACCGCCGCGCCTCGACGGCAACGGTGCCGATGGTGCGGCCCGGCTTCATGGCCTCCAGCAGGAACGTGCACGTTCGCACGTAGGCGTCGATCACGCGCCGCTGCTCCGCGGTGGGCGGGCCCAGCACCGCGTTGTGGGAGACGTCGCCCAGCATGAGCGCGTACATCCCGTGGATGTCCAGCAACAGAAACTCGCCCCGCTGCACGAGCTTGCGGGTGGCCGGCGTACAGGCGCCCGTCCACGTGCGGTGCCCGGAGGCGATCTCCTGGCCCCCGGTGAAGGTCCACGCGAACTCGCTGCCGCAGTCGCGCAGCACGCGCTCCGCGATGCCGGCGATCTCGGTCTCCGTCATGCCGAGCCGCACCTCGCCCCGCAGGGCTTCCTGGGCGGTGTCGCACATGGCGGTGGCCTGGCGCATGAGCTGCACCTGCTCGGGCTCCTTGATGAGCATGAGCCGGTCGGTCACCGGCGTGAGATTCACGAACTCCGCCCGTGGGCAGCCACGCTCCAGGATACGGTATTCCTCCAGGCCGATGTTGCCCTCGGGCAGGTACCACGAGTAGCCGCCCTCGAATCCGATCCGGCCCGCGTGGAGGCGGAGCTCGCCGAGCCGCCGCACCACCATCTCCATCAGCGGCACGCGGGCGTACGCAACCACGTTCTTGAGCCACCCCTCCTCGGCCACGCGCACGGCGTCCATGGAGACGGTGAAGAGCTGCGCCTCCCCGTCGGCGGGGATCACCACGGCGCTGCGCCACGGGACGAAGGCGCCGGAGACGTGGGTGATGGTCTTGAGCCGCGTGCCGACGAGGACGTCGATGCCCTGTCGAGCCAGCTCTGCCTGGAGCGCCCGGACGCGCTTGGGGAAGTCGATGTGGACCTGCACGGGTGCCTCCTCAGACCGCGAGGTACTCGTCGCGGAGCGTCGTGTCAGCCTCGAACTCGGCCACCGTCCCCGCGAAGCGGACGTGGCCCTTGTCCAGGATGTAGACCCGCTCGCTGAGCGCCAGCGCGAGAGTCAAGTTCTGCTCCGCCATCAGGATGGTCATGCCGTCGGCCTTCAGCGCGCGGATGTGCTCGCAGAGGGCGTCCACCACCAGGGGGGCCAGGCCTTCCGACGGCTCGTCCAGGATGAGCAATCGTGGATTGCCCATCAGGGCGCGCCCGATGGCGAGCATCTGCTGCTCGCCGCCCGACAGGTATCCGGCCCGGCGCGCGTCGAGCTGCTCGAGAATGGGGAAGGTTTCGTACACGCGTTCCACGCCCCACGCCGAAGCGCCGCGGGTGCCCCGGCGGGCCACCTCCAGATTTTCCCGCACCGAAAGGTCCCCGAACAGCCGCCGCTCCTGGGGTACGAACGCGATTCCCTGCCTCGCCACGCGGTAGGGGGCCCAGCCAGTGATGTCCATCCCGTCGAAGACGACGTGTCCGGCCCGGGGCGGGGTCAGGCCGATCAGGCTCCGGAGCGTGGTCGTCTTGCCGACCCCGTTCCGCCCGAGCAGGCACACCGCCTGCCCGACGTCCACGGTAACGGCGACGCCGAAGAGCACCTGGCTCAATCCGTAGGCCGTGTAGAGATCGCGCGCCTCGAGGATCATCGGGTCAGTGCTTCCCGAGGTACACGCGCTTGACCTCGTCGTTGCGCCGCACCTCGTCCGGCGCGCCCTCGGCGATGATCCGTCCCTGGTGGAGCACCCGGATCCTCTGGGCGACGCTGAAGACCACGCCCATGTCGTGCTCGGTGAACAGCAGGGTGAGCCTCCGGTCCCGCGCGATCCGCGCGACGAGCGCCATGCTGCTCCGGGTCTCCTGGGGCGACATGCCCGCCGTGGGCTCATCCAGCAGGAGCATCTCCGGCTCCAGCGCCAGCGCGATCCCCAGCTCGAGCTGCTTCTGGTCCCCGTAGGAGAGGCTCCCGCTCGCCTCTGCCGCTCGCCCGGCCAGGCCCACGTCCTCGAGGATGGCCATGGTGCGCTCCCGCCCGAGGTCGCGCGCGCGGCTCCACATCTCCTGCGCCCGGCCCTCGTGGGAGAGGATGGCCACCTGGACGTTGTCGAACACGGACAGGCGCGGGAAGATGTTGGTGCGCTGGAAGGATCGCGCCAGACCCAGCCGGCAGATGGCGTGCGGCGGCAGCCCGGTGATATCGCGGCCCTTGAGATTGATGCGGCCGGCGTCGGGAACCAGGTGCCCGGTGATCACGTTGAAGAGGGTGCTCTTTCCCGCCCCGTTGGGGCCGATGATCGCCGCGATCTCCCCGGGCTCCACACGCAGGCTCACTCCGATCAGCGCCTGGAATCCGCCGAAGGCCTTGGCCACCCCGGAGATCTCAAGCACGGGTCGCCCCCGCCGGCCTGCCCGCGCCTCGCCATCCCAGAAACATCCTCGTCATACCGCCGGGGAACACGTAGATCAGCGCGAGAAGAATGATGCCCAGCACGATGGGCCAGTATTCCGTGTACGACGTCACCACCGAGTTGAGGACGATGAGGATCCCCGCGCCCAGGGCCGGTCCCAGGAAGACGTGCGGCCCGCCGAGGAGCGTCATGATGAGCACCTCGGCGGACTTGGTCCAGAACGCGTACTCCGGGAAGGCGCCGCGGGTGAACAGGGCGAACATCCCGCCGGCGAGCCCGGAGACGGCGCCCGACAGCGCAAAGGCCGTGAGCTGGGTGCGCTTGACGTTGATCCCGACGAACTCGGCCCGCTCGGCGTTCTCCCGGATGGCGAGCAGGGTGCGGCCGAACGGCGCCTCCATGATGCGCCAGAGCACGGCGACCACGATCAGGCTGACACCGGCGACGAAGCCGTAGAAGGCCCGCGGACCGATGAGCCAGGCAGGAATGGGGACGCCGACGAGCCCGTTGTCGCCTCCCGTCAGGCTGTACCACTTGTGCGCGGTGGCCCACACGATCTGCGAGAAGGCCAGCGTGAGCATGGAGAAGTAGATGCGCGTGAGGCGCACGCAGAAGTAGCCGATGACCGCGGCCACGACCACGGCGACGACTGGGGCGGCCAGGAAGGCCACGACGAAGGGCGCCTCCGTCTTCTTGAGCAGCAGCCCGCAGGTGTAGGCGCCCACGCCGAAGAAGGCCGCGTGCCCGAACGAGACCATGCCGGCATAGCCCATCAAGACATTGAAGCCGATGGCGAACAGCCCCATGATCAGGATCTCGACGGACAGGAGCAGGTAGAACTGCGGCAGCACGAGTGGCACCGCGAGCAGCGCGACTCCCGCCACCGCCCGAACGACCAACCGGCGCTCCATCGCCGCGCTCACCCCCGCGTCACGGGTCGGCCGAGCAGGCCCCAGGGACGGATCACGAGGACGACCGCCATCAGGACGTAGACGAACACGATGGCGAAGCGCGGGAAGAAGAGGATGCCGAACGCGTTGAGCTGGCCGATGATCAGCGCGCCCAGGAGCGTCCCGCCCAGGCTGCCCATCCCGCCCACCACTACGACGATGAAGGATTCGACGATGATCTCCACGTCCATCCCGGGGAAGATCGCCCCGATGGGCGCAGCCAGTCCCCCCCCGAGCCCGCCGAGCCATGCGCCCAGCATGAAGACGCCGGTGAACAGGCCCTTGACGTTGACCCCGACCACGCCCACCATCTCGCGGTCATTGGCGGCGGCGCGGACGAGGCGGCCGAACTGCGTCCTGCGCAGCAGGAGCCAGAGGGCGAGGGCCACCAGCGGCCCGACGGCGAGGACGAAGAGGTTGTAGGTCGGGAAGTCGCGCCCGGCGATGTCCACCGACCCCGCGAGCAGCGCGGGACGGGAGCCCGAGCGGTTCTCCGCTCCCCACGCGAGCTTGACCAGGTCGCTGATGATGAGCACCAGGGCGTAGGTCACGAGGAGCTGCTCCAGCTCCTCGCGCCGGTACACCGGCCGGAGGAAAACGGATTCGATGATCCCGCCGACGAGGGCGACGCCGATCGAGCCCAGGACGAGCGCGACCCAGAAGGTGGCGGGAGGGCCCACGAACCAGGAGGCGATGGTGTAGCTCAGGTAGGCGCCCAGCATGTAGAGCGATCCGTGGGCGAAGTTGAGGACGCCGAGGACCCCGAAGATGAGCGAGAGCCCCGAGGCGATGAGGAACAGGAACATGGCCTGGGTGAGGCCGTTGAGACACTGCACGGCGAGAAAGCCGGGATCCGCGAAGGCGCTCAGGTCAGGCATGAACGACGGCCCGCGAAGGACGGGCCGTCCTCCGCGGGCCCAGGGGATCGCACGGTGGGCGGGGCCTTACTTGGCGCCCCGCAGTGCCTTGATCTCGTCCACGGGCCGGAGCGTCTTCTCGCCGCCGATGAGCTGCACGTCGCCCATGATGGGGAACGGGAACTGCGGCACCCGCTTGAGCCGGCCCCAGTACTGGCCCTTGGTGGCCTGGTGGTCGTAGGCCCGCATGGTGAGCGGCCCGATGGGCGTCTCGATGGTCAGGCCCTCGAGGGCGTCGATGACCTTCTCGGTATCCGCGCTCTTGGCTTTGCGGATCGCCTCGGCGAGGAAGTACGTCCCCACGTACCCGAAGAAGGCGCCCGCCGGCGGGAGGTCGTTGGCCTTCGCCTTGTACTTGGCGACGAACTCCCGGTTGGCCGGCGTGTCCGGGTGGTAGAAGGCGTAGTTCGACGAGCCCCAGATGCCCTCGGGCGTCTCGGCTCCCAGCGGCACGACGACATCCAGGTCGGCCGCGGCGATGTTCATGTACTGCGTCTTCGTGAAGAAGCCGTAAGGCTTGGCCTGCTTGACGAAGGCGATGGCGTCGCCGCCCCACAGCGAGGAGTAGACCATGTCGGGCTTGGCCTGGAGTAGCGCGTTGATGTGGGCGGTGAAGTCGCGCTCGCCGAACTTGGGCCAGGCCTCGGCAACGACCTGGACGCCGGGCTTGAGCGTCTTGAGGTAGCCGATGAAGTCGTCGACCATCCGGGGCCCGTACTCGTAGTCGGGGCCGATGACCGCGTAGCGCTTGAAGGGCTTGTCCGCCATCAGGATCGCCGCGGCCCGGCCCTCGATCGCGGTGTTGGACGCCGACCGGAACACGTACCGATGCCCTTTTTCCTCGGTGAGCGCGGCGGTCTTCGCGATGGTGTTGAGGTAGAGTTTCTTGTACTCCTTGGCCACCTCCGAGATCCCCAGGGC
>JACORX010000018.1 GCA_016179165.1 Candidatus Rokuibacteriota bacterium
CAGAAAACCGTTCGTGCCGGTGGACAAAAGGTGAGCCGGACTCGCACCCTACCCTCACCCCAGCCCTCTCCCGTCCAGGGAGAGGGAGCCGGATTTTGCCGCTCCCCCACGGGGGTAGAGGGCAGGGTGATGGGGTAAGGTTCGCTGATGGCAGGGAAGAGCCTTGCGCGGAAGCTGATCGAATCGCACCTGGTCGCGGGCAAGGCCGTGGCCGGCGAGGAGGTCGGGCTGCGCGTGGACCAGTGCCTGCTGACCGACACCAACGGCAACATGGCATGGCTCCAGTTCGAGGCGATGGGCTTCCCGCGCGTGAAGCCGCCGAAGGTGGTCAGCTACATCGACCACAACGTCAACCAGACGGACTCGCGCAACACCGACGACCACCGCTATATCCAGACCGCATCCAAGCGCTACGGCTCCTGGTTTTCCAAGCCGGGCAACGGCATCTGCCACCAGGTCCACTTCGAGACCTTCAGCGTGCCCGGGCAGTTCCTCCTCGGCACCGACAGCCACACCCCGCTCTGCGGCTCGACGGGCATGCTGGCCATCGGCGCGGGCGGTCTCGACGTCGCCGTCGCGATGGGAGGCGGCGCCTACTACGTGCCGATGCTCAAGGTCGTCCGCGTCTGGCTCACGGGCCAGCTCAAGCCCTGGGTGCACGCCAAGGACGTGATCCTGGAATTGCTGCGCCGATACACCGTGCGCGGCGGCAGCGGCAAGATCTTCGAGTACTCGGGACCCGGCGCCGCCACGCTCTCCCTTCCCCAGCGCGCGACCATCTGCAACATGGGCGCCGAGCTGACGCTGACCACGAGCGTCTTCCCATCCGACGAGGCGACGCGGAGCTACTTCGCCCTCCTCGGTCGGGAGAAGGAGTGGCGGCCTCTCGCCGCGGATGCCGACGCCGAATATGACGAGCAGATCGAGCTGGATCTCTCGGCGCTCGAGCCGCTGGTCGCCCTGCCCTCCTCGCCGGACAAGGTGGTGCCGGTGAGCGAAGTCGAAGGCACCGCGCTCGAGCAGGTCATGGTCGGCTCCTGCACCAACTCCTCGTGGGAGGACATGTGGGCCGTCGCCCGCACCATCCGCGGCGAGCGCGTGGCGCCGTCGGTGTCCTTCGTCGTCTTCCCGGGCTCGAGCCGCATCCTCGAGATCATGTCTCGCGAAGGAATCCTGACCGACCTCCTCGCCGCCGGCGCCACGGTGTCAGAGCCCACGTGCGGCTCCTGCGCCGGCATCGGGCACGTGCCAGCGGCGGGAGGCAAGAGCCTCCGCGCCTTCAACCGCAACTTCTCCGGGCGGAGCGGCGTCAAGGACGACCAGGTCTACCTCTGCTCGCCTCTGACCGCGGCTACCTCGGCGCTCACCGGCGTCATCACTGACCCGCGGAAGCGCGGCGCGGCGCCCGAGCGCCACTACCCGGCGTCCCTCATCGCGTCCAATGCGGGCCTTATTCCGCCGGCATCCGAGAGCGAAGCGTCATCGACCACCGTGCTCAAGGGCCCCAACATCAAGGAAGTCCCGCGGGGGCGCCCGGTCGAGGCGACGCTCCGCGCGCCGGTGCTGATCAAGCTCGGCGACAAGGTCTCGACAGACGACATCTCCCCCTCGGGGACGGCCGCGCTCGTCTTCCGCTCCAACGTGCCGGCCATCGCGGAATTCACCTTCAGGAACACCGACGCGGAGTTCGTTGCCCGGGCCAAGGCCGCGGGCACCGGCGTGCTGGTGGGCGGCGAGATCTACGGCCAGGGCTCCTCGCGCGAGGCGGCGGTCCTTTCCCCGCTTCACCTCGGCGTGCGCGCCGTCCTCGCCAAGAGCTTCGCCCGCATCCACCGCGCCAACCTCATCAACTGGGGTCTGGTGCCGCTCGAGTTCGACAACTCGGCCGATTACGACGCGATCCAGCGCGACGACATCCTGCGCTTCGACGGCCTCCGCGACGCGCTCCACGCGGGGCGGAAGATCGCGGCGACCAACGAGCGCACCGGCAAGATCTTCCACACGCGCTGCGTGCTGACGCCGCGCGAGCGCGACATCCTCCTGGCGGGCGGCCTCCTCGCCCAGACGGCGGCCGCGGAATGACCCAGGCGCGCGTGAGGGCCGTCTACATGCGCGGCGGCACCAGCCGCTGCCTCGTCTTCCACGAGCGCGATCTGCCGCCGGCCGGCGTCGAGCGCGATTACATCCTGCTGGCGGCGCTTGGCAGCCCCGACCCCTACGGCCGCCAGCTCGACGGCCTGGGCGGCGGCATCTCGTCGCTGTCCAAGGCCTGCATCATCGGCCCGACCACCCACACGGCCGCCGACGTGGACTACACCTTCGCGCAGGTGGAGGTCGGCAAGGCGCACGTGGACTACACGGGCAACTGCGGCAACTGCTCCTCCGCCGTCGGGCCCTTCGCTATCGAGGAGCGCCTGATCCAGCCCATCGAAGGCGAAACGCTCGTGCGCATCCACAACACCAACACCAAGAAGCTCATCGTCGCGCGCGTGCCCGTCGCGGGCAGCGAGCCCGCCGTCCACGGCGACTTCGAGCTGCCGGGCGTGGCAGGCACGGGCGCGCGCATCGCGCTCGACTTCCTCGAGCCCGGCGGCGCCGGAACAGGCCGGCTCCTGCCGACGGGCAAGACATGCGAGGTGATCGACGGCGTCGAGGCCTCGCTGGTGGATGCCTCCATCCCCATGGTCTTCGTCCGAGCCCGCGACCTCGGGCTGACAGGCACGGAGACACCGCAGGCCGTGGACAGCGACAAGGCCCTCGGCGCCCGCCTCGAGAAGATCCGCGTCGCCGCCTCGCATCTCATGGGCATCCAAGGCAGCGCCGCCACGCCGAAGATCGCCATGGTCACGACGCCCGTCGAGTACACCGCTCTCGACGGCACGCGCGTCGGCCGCGACGCCGCGGACGTCGTCGCCCGCGCCATCTCCATGGGCAACTGCCACCGTGCCTTCCCGCTGACCTCCTCCATGTGCCTCGCCGTGGCGGCGCGCATCGAGGGCACCATGGTCCACGAGTGCTCGACCGCCAAGCCCGGCGCCGACGTCCGCCTCGGCCATCCCTCGGGCGTGCTCCCCGTCGACGCCACAGTGGTGAAGCAGGCTGGCGAGTACCAAGCCGAGCGTGTCACCGTCTACCGCACGGCGCGCCGCCTGATGGAAGGATGGGTCCGCATTCCCTGATGGACCGCTTTTTTGGCCCGAGCCCCTGTGGCATCCTGACGAAGCAATCCTTACTACGAGAGGGGTCTCCACATGCGCTACAC
>JACORX010000071.1 GCA_016179165.1 Candidatus Rokuibacteriota bacterium
GACTTTCAAGCGTCCAAAGGGTGTCTCCTGACACACACAGGGGGATCGAGGCGGGCCGAAGGTAGAATACACAGAGGAAGATCTGGACCACGGAACAGCCGGCCTCGCTCCCCCGCTCGAGCGCGCGATGGAGCCCGCCGGCGATGGACATGTGGGCCCCGAGCAGGTCGGGCATCCCCCGCGGCTTCGGGCTCAGCCGAAGATCCCCCGCAGCCGCCGGTCACGGTACTCGAAGAGCCCCGCGATGCGGCGGCCGGCGCCGAGCGCGTGGGCCGCGCGGCCGAGAGGCCCCAGCGGCAGCCGGTAGGTGACGCGATCTTCCACCCAGGTCCCCGTCGCGCCGTCACCCTCTCGCTCGGGCCCTTCCAGAAAGCGGTGCCGGTGCTCCCATCGGGCGAAGGGCCCCCAAAGCTGGGCGTCGACGAAACGGAACGGCGGGTCGAACTCGCGTACCATCACGCGCCAGCGGACGCGAAACCCCGCCAGCGGCACGCTGAAGTCGAGCACGGCGCCCGCATCGAGGCGGGCCGGCGGCTCCACGAGCCACCTCGGGCGTGCCCAGTCCGGATGGACGGCGGCGAGGTTCTTCGGGTCGGCGAAAAACGCGAACACTTCCGGGCGCCGCCGCGCCAGCCACAGGCGGCGCTCCATCACGTAATCGGCCATGGCGGGACTCGGCACGCGCAGCCGGCCGGGAGCCAAGACATAGCCCCCGGCCGGCCCGCGAATCAGCCGAGCTTCTTGACCTCGGCGAGAATCTTGTCCGGGTCGGGCAGCTCGCCCTTGCCGTAGCGCTCGACGAAGGCGACCGTGCCCCGCGTGTCCACGATGAACGTGGCGCGCACGTTGGCATTCCAGTCCGGCCAGTAGACGCCGTAGTCTTTGGCGACCGACCGCTGCACGTCGGAGAGGAGCGGGTAGTTCGAGATGCCGACAGACTTGGCCCAGTTCTCGTGACTGAACGGGCTGTCCGTACTGATACCCAGGACCTGGGTATTCGCCGCCTCAAAGTCCTTCACGCGCTTATCGAAGGCGGGCATGCACTTGGATCAGCCGGGGGTCCAGTCCAGCGGGTAGAACAGCAGCACGACGTTCTTGCCCGGGTAGTCCTTCAGGCTCACTTCCTTGAGTCCGATGGTCTTCATGGTGAAAGCGGGCGCCGCATCGCCGACGCCCAGAGTCTTCGCTTCGCTCATTTCTGTCACCCTCCTTTCGCTCGTGGGATGTCACGTCTACGGTCGATCATAGCCGACCGGCCCGGGCTCTTCAATCGCCGCTCCATGCGCGCCGCAGGCTTGCGCCGGCCTGCCCAGAGGCTCCGGCGCCTGGCTTCGAGCGCCTCGTCCGGAAGCCCGAGGTACCCGGCGGCCGTCACGACCCTCCCCGTCTGCCACAGGCGCTTGAGGCGCTCCGGGTAGCTCGGAGCGCGCAGCGCGTGATGATCGAGGATCACGTGGCAGTCCGTCCGGTCGAGCACGCGCAGGAGGTGGTCGACGCCCCGATCGATGAGCGCCGCGCCGAGCTGGTGCTCGAGGTAAGCGGGCGGCCCAGACAGGTAAAGGATGTCCGGCCTCTCGCGGACCAGGTAGGCGGCGGCGACGGCGGAGAGCGGGCCCTGCACGTCCGAGGCGTGGACGAAGCGCGTGCCTTCGCGCAGGTCGGTCACGGTCAACGCCACCACGTAGCCGAGCCCGGTGCCCTCGATGCCGTGGGCGAGGGGCGGCGAAGCGGTAAGGCGGGCGTCCGCGGTCTCCATGGTCCTGCCGTCCGCCGAGTCGAGTCGGCAGCCGCCGGCGATCGCCTTCCACAGCTCCCTCGCCCGCATGGCCTGGCGCGGGTTGATCATCCGCTTGGCGTCCTTGGCCCACACGGCGCGCCCCTGGTAGATGCCCGGGTCGTGGCGAAAGTGGTCCTCGTGGTAGTGGCTGAGAAAGATCAGGCTCGCTCGGGCGGCATAGCCGGAGATGCGGTCGTTGGCGCGCTTGAGAGCCTCCCACTCCGCATCGGCCGGCGGCAGCCCGAAGCGATTGGGCGCCAGCGTCGCGCCCGGGTCGACGAGAACCCGCGTCTGCCCGCACTCGACATAGGTCGCCATCGACCGCACGCCGATCGAGTCGGCCGCCAGCGGGACGACGTTCACGCGCAGCGGCCGCCGCCGACGATGAACGGGCTGCCGGTGAGCTTCATGCAGGTTCTCCTTTGCCGGCGCTCAGAGCGTCAGCTCGGCCATCACCCGCAGCGCTTCCACCTGCCCGACCCCGCAGATCATGGTGGTCACGCCTGATCTCTTCCAGGTCTCGACGCGCTCCCGGATCCTCTCCCTGGGCCCGCACAGCGCCACTTCGTCCACAAGGGCGTCGGGCACCGCCGCAGCGGCCTCGTCCTTCCTGCCCGAGAGGTAAAGATCCTGGATCGTCTTAGCAGCCGCCTCGTAGCCGTACCGGCACACGAGGTCGTTGTAGAAGTTCCTGCCGCGCGCCCCCATCCCGCCGACATAGAGGGCGAGCCGCGGCTTGACCATGGCCCGGCAGGCGGCCGCGTCGTCCCCCAGGATCACCGGCACCGTGGGGGCGACGTCGAAGCGCGCGAGCGATTTCCCGCCCCCTGCCCGCGCGAAGCCCACGTCGAGGGACTCCTTGAACACGCCCATCCGCTGGGCGGAAAAGAATATGGGCAGCCAGCCATCGGCGATCTCGGCCGCCAGCGCCACGTTGTTCGGGCCGGTGGCGGCGAGGGAAACGGGGATGTCGGGCCTGCCGTGCAGGATGGACTTAAGCGGCTTGCCGAGCCCCGTGGCGTCGGTGCCCGCGTAGGGGATCTGGTAGTACTGCCCCTTGAACTCGAGCGCCTTCTCCCTGCGCCACACCGAGCGCACGATCTCGACGTACTCGCGGGTCTTCAAGAGCGGTTTGCCGAAGGCCACCCCGTGCCACCCCTCGACCACCTGCGGCCCCGAGACGCCGAGCCCGAGGAGGAAGCGCCCGCCCGAGAGCTGGTCGAGCGTCGTCGCTGTCGTCGCGGTCAGCGTGGGCGTGCGCGCGGGGATCTGCATGATCGCCGTGCCCACGCCGATCCGTGTCGTCACGGCCGCAACCCAGGTGATGGTGGTGACCGCGTCGGAGCCGTACGCCTCCGCCGACCACACCGAGTGGAAGCCCAGCCGGTCCGCTTCCTGCACGAGTGGCAGGTCTATCCTGAGGGCCGAGCCTGAATAACCCATGTTCAACCCGAGTCGCATATCATCCTCCGTGGCGACGACGTGGCTGTGAGACTTTCCCGGGCCCCTGCCAGCCATAGCGCGCCAGAGACACGCGCCCGCTTCGCAGGGCCACACCTTCCTGCTCGAGCAGGATACGCTGGGTCAACATGCTCCCGACGGCCGCCCGGAAGCTGATCTCGCCCCGGGCATTGACGACCCGGTGCCACGGCAATCCCGGCGGGCAGCCGCGCAACGACAGACCCACCATGCGCGCATGGCGCGGCCGGCCGAGCAAGCGCGCGATCTGGCCGTAGGTCGCAACCCGCCCCCTCGGAATCCGGTCGATCAGGCGCCAGGCCCTCCGGCGGAACTCCGTCAGGGTCCGATGCCCCCGAACTGCAGCTCGTACAGCCGCGAGTAAAGGCCGCCCTGAGCCAGCAGCTCGGCGTGACGACCGGACTCGCGGACCTGCCCCCGGTGCAGCACGAAGATCCGGTCGGCCGTCTGGATCGTCGAGAGCCTGTGGGCGATCACGACGCTCGTCCGGCCCCGCAGCAGCTCCTCCAGTCCGGCGCGGATCAGCGCCTCCGACTCCGGGTCCACGCTCGATGTCGCCTCGTCGAGCGCCAGGACGGACGGATTATAAAGGAGCGCCCGGGCGATGGCCAGCAGCTGCCGCTGCCCCTGCGACAGGTTGTGGCCGCGCTCGCGGATCTCCTGCCGGAGGCCGTTCGGGAGTGATGCGACCACCCGGTCCGCGCGCGAAGTTCTGAGCGCACGCTCGATCTCCTCATTCTGCGCCGCCGCGCCCGCCCCGACCCGGAGGTTGTCTTCCACCGTGCCCGTGAAAAGAAATACCTCCTGCGGAACGACGCCGACCTGCCGGCGGAGCGCGCCTAGGTCCCACTCGCGGACATCACGGCCGCCCACCAACACCTGCCCCCGCGACACGTCGTAGGCGCGCGTCATCAGCCGGACGATCGTGCTCTTGCCCTCGCCCGTCGGTCCGACGAGCGCCACGCGCTCGCCCCCCGCGACCATGAACGAGCAGTCCCGCAGCACCCAGTCCTCGCCCTCGTAGGCGAACCAGACGTTCCGGAACTCGACGGCCGCCGCGCCGGGCAAGCCGGCGACCGCGCCGCCCGCCGGGGAGATGATGCCCGGCTCGGCGTCGAGCAGGCCGAACACCCGCTCGGCGGAGACCGTGGCGGCCTGCATCACCGTGTACTTGGCGCCCAGGTCCCTGATCGGCAGGAAGAAGCGGCCCGTGTACTCGAGGAAGGCCACCAGACCGCCGAAGGTGAGCGCGCCCGTCAGCACCTGGCCGCCGCCGTACCAGAGGAGAAGCGCGACCACCGCCGAGCCCATGCCCTCGACGCCGGCGTAGAGCATCGAGTCGAAAAAGGTCGAGCGGAACTGCGCCCGGCGGAGGTCACCGTTGAGCCCCGCGAAGAGCTCGGCCTCCCTTCGCTCGCGGGCAACGAGCTGGATGACGGCCATGCCCTGGAGCGACTCCTGAAGAAAACCATTGAGCCGCGCCAGCCTGGTCCTGACCCCGCGATAGCTCTCGCGGGCTTTCAGCCTGAAGTACGCGGCGCCTGCCGCCAGGACGGGCACGAGAGCGAACGTGACCATCGCCAGCTCCCAATTCAAGACCAGCATCAGGACCACGATGCCCCCGAGCGTGAGAACGTCGCCCACCACGGCCATGGCGCCGCTCGCGAAGAGCTCGTTGATGGCCTCGACGTCTGAGAGAACCCGCGTCATCAGCCGCCCGACCGGGCTTCGGTCGAAAAAGGCCGCGCCCTGCCGTTGGAGATGGGCGAAGAGCGCCGCGCGCAGGTCGTGCATGACCTGCTGGCCCGCGACCTGGGTCAGGTACGATATGGCTACGCGCAGGCCGTAGAGGACGAGCAGGCATGCCAGGTAGGCCGCCGCGATGCGGCTGAGCCCCGGCCAATCACCTGTGAGGATGTACCGGTCGATGGCGATCTTCGTCAGCCACGGCTGCAGGAGCTCGAGCGCCGCGACCGCAGGAAAGAGGAGCATCGAGAACAGCACGAGCCGGCGGTGCGGGCGCGTCACGCCCCAGAGCCGTCGCATGAGCCGGGAGTCGTACGCCTTTCCCAGAAGCTCGGGATCTGTCTCAGTCATCGGCCAATTCCTGCTCGATCTGCTGGATGCGCCAGAGCCGCGCGTAGAGCCCGCCCGAGGCGAGGAGAGCGGCGTGAGTCCCCTGCTCGACCACGCGCCCCTCGTCGAGGACGACGATCCGGTCCGCTTCCTGCGCCACCCGCAGCCGGTGGGTCATCACGAGCGTGGTCCGCCCGGCCACGGCGGCCCGGAGCGACCGGAGGATCTCGGCCTCCTTGCCCGCGTCCACCGCTGAGAAGACGTCGTCCAGCACGAGAATGGCCGGCTCGGGCACGAGCGAGCGCGCAAGCGCGACCCGCTGACGCTGGCCGCCCGACAGTGTCAGCCCGCGCTCCCCGACCACGGTCGCCCAGCCTTCGGGAAAACGCTCGATCTCGGAACCCAGGCCCGCAGTCTCCGCGGACGCCCGGAGGCGAGCCTCCGGAGCCGTCTCGTCCCCGAGTGCCACGTTGTCGCTGATCGAGCGTGAGAACAGGAAGGCCTCCTGCGGCACGTAGCCCATGGATCGGCGGAGGCGCTCGCGCGGCAGCTCACGCACGTCGCGCCCTCCGATGAACACCGTCCCGGGCGGCGGCTCATACAGCCGGCTCAGGAGGGCGCCCAACGTGGACTTGCCGCTGCCTGTCGGCCCCACCACGACGACGGTGGCGCCTTCGGGCACCGTGAAGCTGACGTCGTCGAGCGCGCGCCCGCGCCCGTCGTAGCCGAAGGAGAGCCGCCGGAACTCGATCGGGCCATTCAGTAACGGGGGCTGGGGGTTCGGGGCGCCATGTCTGGGCCCCCGATCCTGGTTGATCGCCCCCGTACTCTCCCCGTCCGCAGCAACGGTCTCAGGGATGGCCCCCGTACTTCCCCAACCTGTAGCCACCGTGTGCGCCTCTTGCCTCTCTTCGGTCGGCTCGTCGACGTGGCCGGGGGTATCGAGGATCTCGGCGATGCGCGTCATGGCGGCAAGCCCGCGCTTGAGATTGCCGAGCGTCCAGCCCAGCGCGATGGTGGGCCACGCCAGGTGCGCGAGGTATGCGGTGAACGCCACGAAGGCGCCGAGCGTGAGGCGCCCATCGAGAACGCCCATGCCGCCGACCCAGAGAACGATGAGCCCGCCGAGGCCGGAGATGAGCCCCATCATCGGCGAGAAGGCCGCCTGAGTGCGTGCGAGCCGGAGACTCCGCGCGAGGTAATCGCCGTTGAGTCTGCCGAAGGCGTCGATCTCACGCGCCTCCATCGTGTAGGCGCGAACGACTGGCATTCCCGTCAAGTTCTCCTGCACCCGCGCGGAGAGCGCCCCCAGCTGCTCCTGCACCGCCGTGGATTCGACCGCCACCTGGTGGTTGAAGCGCCGAGCGAGCAGGACCAGCAGCGGAGAGGGCGCGAGCGCCCAGAGCGTGAGCCGTGGGTCGATCGCCCACATGGCCGCGAGCGTGCCCGCGAAGGTGAACGTGGTGCTGGCGAGCATCACGGCGCCGAAGCCCGCGAGCGCGCGGAGCGCCTGGACGTCGTTGGCCGCGCGCGACATGAGATCGCCCGTGCGGTGGGTCAGGTAGAAGGCCGGGGAGAGGGTCTCGAGGTGGGCGTAGAGGTCGTGCCGCACGTCGTGCTCGACCCACTGTCCGGCGCCCAGCATCGTGAAGCGCGAGGCCAGCCTCGCCACGGCGTGGAGCGCGGCCAGGACGGCGATCACGCCGGCATGAAAGGCGAGGGCACCTCCACCGCCGCGGAGACCGTCGATCGCCTCCTTGACCTGCCACGGGATGCCCAGCGAGAAGCCCGTGGCAAGCGCCAAGCAGCCGACACCCGCGCCGTAGCGAGCGGTGTAGGGACGGAGGTATCCGAGAACGCGCCGGGCGGGAGACACCCGCCCAGTATACCGAGGCTAGGCCCCGGTCTATGGTGGAGTGTCGAGGACCTCGCGCACCTTCCGAGTGAGGGCTTCCGGCAGGAACGGTTTCTGGAGAAGGACAATGCCCGGGGCCAGGACGCCGTGCTGGGCTATCCCATCAGCCGTGTATCCGGACATGTACAGCACCTTGATGCCCGGACGGAGCGGGGCGATGTCCTTCACGAGTTGGGGCCCGCTCCGTCCGGGCATCAAGGTGCTGTACATGTCCGGATACACGGCTGATGGGATAGCCCAGCA
>JACORX010000085.1 GCA_016179165.1 Candidatus Rokuibacteriota bacterium
ACTCCCGGATGCGCCTACTGCCCGCCCACCGTCCGCGCCTGCCGCCATGGCGACTCGGAGACCCGCGGGCCCGGCTTCTGCCCTTCGAAGGTTGACGGCGAGGGCATCGAGCGGGCATGGGAGCGCTACGAGGACCCGGAGGTGCGCCGCGTCGCGTACGCCTCGGCGCTCGTGGAGAGCGCGGGATACTGCCGCTGGACGCGCGTGGAGGAGATCTGCGCCTTCGCCCGGCAGATGGGGTTCACCAGGATCGGCATCGCGACCTGCATCAGCATGGTGGACCTGGCGCGGACGCTCAGCGGCATCCTCGAGAGCCATGGGTTCGAGGTCGCGTCGGCGGCGTGCAAGAACGGGGGCGTGCCGAAGGAGCGGCTCGGTCTGCGAGACGAGGACAAGATCCGCCCCGGCACCTACGAGGCCATGTGCAACCCGCTCTCGCAGGCGGAGCTGCTCAATGACGCCGGCTGCGAGCTGAACATCGTGCTCGGGCTGTGCGTGGGGCACGACAGCCTCTTCTTCAAGCACTCCAAGGGGCTGGCCACGACGCTCGTGGCCAAGGACCGCGTGCTGGCCCACAACCCGGTCGGCGCGCTCCAGCTGGCCGACACGTACTTCCAGCGCGTGTGGGGGCCGCTCCGGCCCACGGAAACGCCGAAGCTGCCCCCAAAGCTACCCCCGAAGCTGCCCGTGGAAGGACGCGACTAGCGGACCCGGACCAACGGCAGCGCCCCTTCCATCTCGCCCTTCATGACGGGGTGCTGGTTGCCGCCCACCGAGCGCAACTTCACGGACACCTGCTGCTCGACGTACTCGTACAGCTCCTGGACCGTGTAGACCCCATCACTGCGGATCCACTTCTCGCCGAGCGTATAGGTCGGGCGCTCGGCCCGCGGCTTGGGCTGGGCATGGGCGGGCCCCGGGCAGAGGAGGAGCAGGAAGAGGGCGAGCGGAGCGAGCCGTGCCATACTTCGACCCTGCGTTGGCTTGGGCGCGCCTGTCAAGTTGGCCCTAGCGGCGGCCGGAGAGGTCGCGGGCCTCGATGAACTCGCGCTGAGCCAGCTCGCCCAGGCCGATCGTTTCGTAGACCTGGCCGAGCAGCAGGTGGAGAGTCGGCTCGTCGGGATCGCCGGCCAAGGCGGTCAGGAGCTCGCGCCGCGCGTCGGCGTAGAGACCGTCGCGCAGGACATAGCCCGCGCGCATGAGCGCGACGCTCGAGGGCGGGTAACCGGGGAGCGACGCCGGCACGAGGATGTCCAGCGACTCGCGCACGCGCCTGGCATCGGCCGCGGGCAAGATCTGGAGCTCCGCCTGCTGCATCGGCTGTCCCTCGGTCTCGAGCTGCCAGAAGTAGCGGACTCCAGGCTCGAGGCCCTGCGCCGAGGCCGGATAGACGACAGGCTTGCGCGGCAGACCGGCCTGCTCCCAGAGAATGCCCTGGGGCCCCAGGACGCGGATCTTGTAGCGGAGCGTGTCGGAGCCGGACCATTCGAAGGTGACGGCGCCGGGGAGGAGCTTGGTCTCGCGTGGTTGGAGCTGCGCCACGCGCGGCGGCCGCACGGCGCGTACCGACAGCGGCAGATAGGCGAGATCTTTCTGCTTGGCGGCGAGGAAGTCGGTGACGCCGCCGACGAGACCGCGCACCTTGTCGCCCGCGCCCGCCGCCGCCGGAGCCTGCACCGTGAAGGGCGAGTTGGCAGCCGAGACCGCCTGCGCGCCGCGCCCGCCCGTGAAGACGAGCGACGCGCGGGCCTCGCCCGTGGCGCGGATCTGGTCGCCGGGACGGAGCGCGAGGAGCGGCTGGCCAGGCTTCCACTCGGGTTCCCCAGCCCGCTTGACCTCGACGCGGCCGCGCTCGGCGCGGATCTCCGTCAGCACGCCTACGGGATCCGCGGCCGACGTAAGCGCGGCGAGGGCCAGCACGATCGCGCCGGCCAGTGCCGCCCTTGCAAACTTGATTGTCATGGCTTCGAGCCTCCCGGTCCCGCGGCGGGTCGGAGGCCAATGACCTCGTAGACTCGCACGGGCTCCTCTCTTCCCTTGACGCCGATCGGGCCGCGGTCGTTTACCACGAGATCCAGCCCCGCCGCCCGGTAGGTGGCCTCGGTCACCAGCATGGTTGATCCCAACTCCTTGTTCAAACCTTCGACGCGCGAGGCCAGGTTGACGGTGTCGCCTACCACAGCGTACTTCACCTTGCCTGCCCGGCCCACATTCCCCGCAAAAACCTCGCCCGTGTGGATGCCCAACCCCATGCGGAGCGGCGGCAGCCCCTGGGCCTGCCAGCGTCGGTTGAGTCCCGCCAGCGTCTGGCCCATCGCGAGCGCGCTCTCGATGGCGTGGCGCGCGTGCTCCGGGTCGTCGAGCGGGGCGCCGAAGACGGCGAGGATGGCGTCGCCGATGAAGTCGTTGACCATGCCGCGACGGGCGAAGATGGTCCCCGTCATGGCGTCGAAATACTCGGTCAGCCGCGCGGCCATCAGTTCGGGCGCCATGCGCTCCGATAGCGTGGTGAAGCCGCGCAGGTCGGAGAAGAGGATGGAGACCTGGCGGCGCTCGCCGGCGAGCTCGGCGGGATTGCGCTCGACGCGCGCGGCGACTTCCGGGCTGACGTAGCGGCCGAGCGCGTCGCGCAGCCGCCGCTTCGCCAAGGCGTCGGCGCCCACGCCGAGGAGCGAGGTCACCGCCACGGGCAGGAGAAAGTCCACCCAGTAGCCGCCGCGGCTGAAGGCCACGTAGCTGGCCGGCACACCCAGGAGAAGCGCGCCCGCGAGGCAGACCAGGGTGCCCCAGAGCGGGCGCATCGCGACCATGACGAGGCCGGCCAGCAGGACCGCGATCAGCTGCACGGCGAAGCCCGCGAGCCACCCGGCGGGGCGGACGAGGCTCCCCGTCACCAGCATGTGCACGATATTGGCCTGGATCTCCACGCCGGGCATGAAGCCGTACGGGGTCCGGTGCACGTCCCGCCCGTCGGCGAAGGTGCCGCCGAGCAGCACGATGCGGCCGCGAAGCGGATTGTCACCCGCAATATCCACACCCAGGTCACCGATCGCCGCCACGGCGTCCGAGGGAATGGTGAGGAAGCTCCCCTCCGGACCGATGAAGTTGATCCGGTACACCGCCGCGGCGTCGGGAACCGGCACGTTCGCGACGGCGGCGGCGAAAGCGGGCACGCCGCCAACCCGGAGCGAGGCCCGCCTGACGACGGCGTCGGCGTCCACGGGGACGTCCGGCGCGCTCGGGACCACGAGCCGCGCCACGGCGGGCTCCGCGAGCGGGCCGTGCTCCGGCAGCGACGTGCCCGCGACGACGAGCCGGCGCTCGCCGCGCTCCCCGAACTCGACGATGGCGCGGGCCAGCGCGCGGTCGGTCTCGGTCGCGCCCGCAGTGCGCAGCGAGATGTCGAACCCGACCGCGGCGGCGCCCGCCCGCGTGACGCCGCGAAGCACGCGCGCCAGGTAGTCGCGCGGCAACGGCTGGCGGCGCTCGAGCGCGTCGAAAGCCGCGTCGTCGATCGCGACGATGACCAAGCCCGACGGCCGGCGCGGGCTCTGGAGGTAGATCAGGAGGTCGAGGGCGCGGGCCTGCAGCGACTCGAGGTAGCCCATGGCCGAGGCGCCCGTGACGGCGCAGGCGGCCACGAGCCCCACCACCCACAACTGGAGCAGTCGCGCGCGGCGCTGCCTCCACCACCTCCCGACGTTCATCAAGGCTGTAGTCTAAGCCAGGCCGCCGATAAGGGCCCATCTGCTTCGTTGGCGCCCTCGGCCGCAGGTTCAACGAATGGGCCGCCGCGTCCTCTACCACCTCCACCACCGCCATGAGGTAGTGGCCGAGGCCCCAGTCGTCCCCGCCATCCACCGGTGGCGGGCCGTCGACGGTGAGAAAAACGATTCCTGGGGGAGGTTTCGGAAGGGGGCGAAGCCCTCCTCCGAGTTCCCTAGATGCGGCCCGCCGGCATGAGCGGCACGTAGATGCCGGCCTTGGCGATGGCGTATTTCGCGAAGAAGTCGCCGGCCAGCGAGCAGGCGCCGGTGACGGCGAGCGCCAGGCCGGGCAGGGTGCCCATGACGCCCGCCATGCCGACGAGGATCGGCACGACGAGCCCGGCGCCGATCGTGCCGAGGTAAAAGCCCAGCGCCGCCCGGCCCCCCGTCAGCTCGGCCA
>JACORX010000019.1 GCA_016179165.1 Candidatus Rokuibacteriota bacterium
ACGCGACCGCCAGAAGAAGGTGGACGAGCTGCTCGAGGTGTTCTCCCGGTTCTCCGGGCGGTAGCATGGAGGCGGAGCCATGACAACGCACACGAAGCCGACCGAGCCGGAAGTCCGGCTCGACTTTCCCGTCAAGGGGATGCACTGCGCGGCCTGCGTTGGCAAGGTCGAGCGGGAGCTGCTGGGCGTGCCGGGCGTGAAGACGGCCGCGGTAAACCTGGCAACCGAGCGCGCCACCGTGCGGCTGGGCGCCGGCGGGCCGTCGCTCGAAGTGCTGCGCCGGGCTGTGGCCGCGGCGGGCTATGCCGTGCCCGTCGACATCGCGGCGACACCCGAGGCCGCCGACCGCGAACAGGCCGAAAGGGCGCGGGAGAACCGACGCCTGCGGCTCAAGTTCGTGGCGGGCGCCGCCCTGTCGCTCCCGGTGCTGCTCGGCAGCATGCACGAGGTCTTCCCCTGGGCGCCCCACTGGCTGCGCAACCCGTTTCTGCTCTGGGCTCTGACGACGCCGGTTCAGTTCTGGGTGGGCTGGCAGTTCCACGCGGGGTTTCTCACGGAGCTGCGCCACCGCTCGGCCAGCATGAATACGCTGGTGTCCGTCGGCACCAACGCGGCGTACTTCTTTAGCGTGGCGGTCACGCTCTGGCCTGGCGTGTTCTCGGCCACGGGCGCCATGCCGTACTACGAGGCCTCTGCGCTGCTCATGACCTTTCTTGTCCTCGGGCGCATGTTGGAGGCGCGCGCGCGGGGCGGCACGTCCGAGGCCATCCGCCGCTTGATCGCGCTCACGCCAAAGACGGCCTGCGTCGTGCGCGTCGGTAAGGAGGAGGACGTGCCCATCGGCCTCGTGTTGGTCGGGGACCTGCTCCGCGTGAGGCCCGGCGAGCGCGTCGCGGTGGACGGCCAGGTGGTCGAGGGCGCCTCGACCGTGGACGAGTCCATGCTCACCGGCGAGAGCCTTCCCGTCGAGAAGAGGCCGGGGACCACGGTCGTCGGGGGCTCGGTCAACCGGACCGGCGGGTTCACCTTCCGGGCCACGCGTGTCGGAAGCGAAACGGTGCTCGCCCAGATTATCCGCTTGGTTGAGGAGGCGCAGGGGTCCAAGGCGCCCATCCAGCGGATGGCCGACCGCGTCGCCAGCGTCTTCGTGCCGGTGGTCCTCGCCATCGCCGCGCTTACCTTCGGCGTGTGGTGGGCCTGGGGGCCGGAGCCTTCCTTCTTCTACGCGCTGGCCAACGCCGTGGGCGTGCTGGTCATCGCCTGCCCCTGCGCCATGGGGCTGGCCACGCCCACGGCCATCATGGTCGGCACGGGCAAGGGCGCCGAGCTGGGGGTGCTCGTCAAGAGCGCCGGGGCGCTCGAGCTGCTCCACCGGGTAGGCATTGTCGTCTTCGACAAGACGGGAACGCTCACGGTCGGGAAGCCGGTGGTTACCGATGTCGTCCCGGCGCCCGGCTTCGAGGCCGACGGCCTTCTGGCCCTGGCGGCGGCCGCCGAGCAGGGGTCGGAGCACCCGCTGGGCGAGGCCATCGTCACCCTAGCCAAGGCGCGCGGGCTCGCGCTGCCGCCGGTGAGCGAGTTCCAGGCCGTCCCCGGCCAGGGGGTGGACGCGCTGGCCCCCGACGGGCGGATCCTGCTGGGAAACGCGCGCATGATGCAGGCGCGGGGCCTCGACGTCGCGGGGCTCGATCCCCGCGCCCGGCGGCTCGCCGCAGAGGGCAAGAGCGTCGTCTACGTCGCCTTCGCCGGAGAGGCCCACGGCCTCGTCGCCGTGGCCGACGTTCTCAAGCCAGAGGCGCCCGCCGCGGTGGCGGCCCTGAAGGCGCTGGGCATCGAGGTCGCCATGCTCACCGGCGACACGGGGCTGACGGGGGAGGCGATCGCCCGCCAGGCCGGCATCGACCGCGTGCTGGCCGAGGTGCTGCCGGAGCAGAAGGCGGCAGAGATCAAGCGGCTGCAGGAGGAAGGCCGGCTGGTCGCGATGGTCGGCGACGGAATCAACGACGCGCCGGCCCTGGCTCAGGCCGACGTCGGCATCGCCATGGGCTCGGGCACGGACGTGGCCATCGAGGCCGCCGACGTCACCCTAATGAGGGGAAATCTCCATGGGGTCGTGACGGCGGTGGAGCTGTCGCGCCGGACCATCCGGATCATCAAGGAGAACCTGGGCTGGGCCTTCGGCTACAACATCGTGCTGGTGCCGGTGGCCGCCGGGGCACTCTACCCGCTCTGGGGCGTGCTGCTCTCGCCGATCTTGGCGGGGCTGGCGATGGCGCTGTCGTCGGTCTCGGTGGTCGCCAACAGCCTCAGGCTCAAGCGCTTCCACACCACGCAACGCGAGGAGGGAGAACCCGCCATGGCAAAGGACCCCGTGTGCAGCATGGACGTCGACCCGAAAAAGGCCGCCGCCCAGTCCAACTACAAGGGGCACATGATCTACTTCTGCGCGGTGGGGTGCAAGCAGAAGTTCGACGCGGACCCGGAGAAGTACCTCTCCAAATGATTGTGTTGCCGTACCTCGTCGGCCGCGACCGCTACGAGCGGAGCACGGAAGGCCGGGTGGACAACACCCACGAAGACGCCTTCACTCATACCGTGTGTCTCACCGACGACGACGCGGGCGTGGAGCTCGCGGCGGTGTGCACGCCCTCGCCGGGCTACGAGGTGCGCAAGGCCGCCGCGCGGGCTCTCGCCGGCGCGGTGGACCCCGCGGCCGCGGCGCGGTTCGGGCAGCTCGGCGGCGCGCGGATGGTGGCGGGCTTCAGCCGGCGCCTAGCGGAGCTGGCAGGGTCGGGGCCTGGCTCGCGGCTCCTCGTGGACGCCGGCATCGAGATCGCGCGCCTCGCGCGTCAGGCGACCAAGCTCCCGCGCGAGGCGACGGCTGGGCTGGCCGCCGGTGGCGCGCGCGCCTGCTGGGACCTCGACACGACTGGATGGATCGATCTGCCCGGCTCCTGCTTCGCCTACAGCCCTGCTGGCCGCGCGCTGCTCGAGACGCGGACCGTCTCGACACCGATGGTCGCGGATCTCTACAGCCCGCCGCCCGGCGCGCGACGAGTCTTCGTGCGCAAGAAGGTCATGCGGCTCGTGCGCACGGGATCGCGGCTCCACCTTTTCCACTCGATGCACGACAACGTCCACGGTTTCGACCTCCATCTCGAGATCGACCTACAGACCGAAACCGTGGCCGCGGCAGACTCCATCACCTCGCGGTTGCCGTACCAGGGCATCTGCACGGAGCCCCAGGGCAAGATCGCATCCCTTGTGGGCCAGCCGGCGGACGCGGAGCTGCGCAAGCGCATCCAGACACAGTTGGGCGGCGAGAGTGGTTGCGCCCAGATGTACGACCTGACGGCGGACCTGCTCAAGCTCTTGAGCTTCTAGTGCGGGGGGTACTCATGGATATTCGCACCGAGATGGAGTCGCTGGCCACGGCCGACGGCCTGATGCCGGTCTACCTCTGCCGGCCCGCAGGTCCCGGGCCCCATCCGGCCGTCATCGTCGTCATGGAGGCGTTCGGCCTCAACGCCCATATCAAGGACGTAGCGGAGCGCATCGCGCGTGAGGGAGATTTCGC
>JACORX010000078.1 GCA_016179165.1 Candidatus Rokuibacteriota bacterium
GGGAGGTCTCGACCTGGTAGGCGCCGATGTGCTGGGTGATGCCCCCCGCCTCCCTCTCCGCCACCTTCGTCGTCCTGATGGCGTCGAGGAGTGACGTCTTACCGTGGTCGACGTGACCCATGACGGTGACCACCGGCGGGCGCAGCTTGAGCTGACCGGGATCTGTCTCCTCCTCCTCCAGGATGTCGCCCTCGAGCGAGCGAATCTCCACGTCGAAGTGGAACTTGTCGGCGACGAGCTTGGCCGCCGTCGGGTCTAACACCTCGTTGACGGTGGCCATGACGCCCAAGTCGAGGAGCGCCTTTATCACCTCGCCGGACTTATGACGCATGGACGCCGCGAGTTCGCCGACGGTCACGGACTCCGGCAGCTTGATCAATTCGCGTTTGATCTCGACGGGCGGCTCGGGCGGGGTCGGCTCGGGCCTGAGATCTCGCTTAACCTCCCCCTTGGGAGGTGCGGCCGGCGCGACAGGCGCCGCGGCGGCAGGACGCGCGGGCACGGCGGGCCTCGCGGGCACGAGCGTCGCCGGGGGACCGACTGCCGAAGGCGGCATCCCGGTGCGCGCCGGTGTCGCCAGGGCTGGGGTCGGTGCCGTCGGACGGAGAAGCGTCGGCTCCTTCCTGAGGACTGTCGGCGCCGGAGGCGGAGCGACGGGAGTTGGATCAGCCGCAGGCGCGGGAGCAGGGACCGGCTCCGCGATCGGAGCGGCGGTGTGGCGGAACAGCGTCGCCGCGGGCTTGATCTCTTCCGCGGGTTCCGGCGCCAGAGGCGTCTCGGCCGCGATCGTCTCGACCTTCTTGCGCGTGTCCTTGGGTGCCGTCGCTGACCCGGCGGCTTTCTTCTTCGCGACAGCGGGCTCCTCGGCCTCGCCCAGGGCGGGCTTGGCCTTGGGCGCCCGCTTGGGCTTGACCTCTTCGGGTAAGTCTCGGCCGCGACCCAGCTTGACCCGCAGCTCATTCGCCGTCGCCGGTTGCAGCGGGCTCATCGCCCGCATCGCCTTCTGGCCCATCGCCTCGAGGGCGACGATCAAATCCTTGCTGGTGACACCCAGCTCCTTCGCGAGGTCGATGACCTTGACTCGTGCCGCCACAGCCCGCTTACCTCCTTGCCTTGTCGTTCACGACCCGGCCGTTCAGAATCGCCGCCGCGCCCGATGCGGGCGGCTCGCAGGGCCGCTTGAACGCATGCCCAAGCCGGCCCGCATGGAGGGCCTTGCCCAAGCACCCGGAATCAGGGCACACGTACGCACCCCGCCCCTCAGCCCGACCACCGTCATCCACGCGTACCCGCCCGTCCGCGCCGCGCACCAGCCGCACGAGCGCGGCCTTCGGCCGGACCTCCCGGCACCCAATGCAGGTCCGCTGGGGCGCCGCCGTCACTCAGCGGAGGTCCTCGCCACGCTCTCTGGAGGCCCCTCGGCTACCGAGACTTGCTCCGCCGGCGGGACATCGTCCGCCGGCGGGAGCGCATCGCCCACGACTTCCTCGACAGCTTCAGGCGCTGGATCCACGCGCGGGTGCTGCTCGATCCACTCCTGCGCGCCGGCGAGGATCCCCGACGCCTTCTTCTCGCCGAGGCCGGGCACGGCCTCGAGAGCCTCGATCCCCGCCTGGACAATGCGCGCTGGGGAAGAAAGACCGTGCTCCACGAGCCGCTCGATCAGCTGCGGACCGACGCCAGGGAACTCCGCGAGCGCCTCCCGGCCGTGGGCCAACTCCTCCTCCACGAGACGACGCTCCTCCTCGACCTCGCCCTCGCTCTTGATGTCCACGTGCAACCCGGTCAGCTTGGCCGCGAGGCGCGCGTTCTGCCCCCGTTTCCCGATGGCGAGCGAGAGCTGGTTGTCCGGCACGATCACCAGCGCCGAGCGCGGTCCCCCGCTCTCGTCAGCCGGGCCGAGAGTCACCGACGAGACCTTGGCCGGGGACAGCGCCCGCGCCATGAAGGTCGCCGGGTCCGGCGCCCACTCGACGATGTCGATCTTCTCGCTCCGCAACTCGCGGCTGATCACCTGGATCCGGGTGCCGCGGAGCCCCACGCAGGCGCCGATGGGATCGACGTCGCGCTTGGTGGACATGACGGCGACCTTGGCGCGCTCCCCGGGCTCGCGCGCTGCGGCCTTGACCTGCACGATACCCTCCGCGATCTCGGGGATCTCGGCCTCGAAGAGACGGACGAGGAATCCCGCGTCGGCACGCGACAGCAGAATTTGCGGTCCCTTGGCGGTCTTCTTGACCTCCTGGACGAAGGCGCGGACGCGATCGTTGGGGTTGTAGCGCTCCCCCGGGATTTGCTCGCGCTCGGTAATCACCGCCTCGGCCTTGCCGAGGTCCACGATCACGTTGCGCTTCTCGATCCGGTGCACCGTGCCGCGGATGATCTTGCCCTGCTTGTCGATGAAATCCGAGTAGACCGCGTCGCGCTCGGCGTCCCGCACGCGCTGCAGGATGACCTGCTTCGCCGTCTGGGCGGCGATGCGGCCGAATTCCTGGGCCTCTCGGGGGAAGAGCACGACGTCGCCCGGAGCGGCGTCGGGCTTCACGGCGCGGGCTTCGTCGAGGGAAACCTGCGTGCGCGGATCCTGCAC
>JACORX010000079.1 GCA_016179165.1 Candidatus Rokuibacteriota bacterium
GCTATCATCTGTGGCTCATTCATAGGAGGTGTGCCGTGAAGGCTGGCATTCATCCCGAGTACGTCGATACGACGATCACCTGCAACTGCGGGGAGGTCATCCACACCCGCTCCACCCAGCCGCGGATCCGGGTGGAGGTGTGCTCGAAGTGCCACCCGTTTTTTACCGGCAAGCAGAAGTTCCTGGACACGGCCGGCCGCGTCGAGCGCTTCCAGCGGAAGTACAAGAGGAAGCCGATCGCGGAGGGGTAGGGCACAGGCCGGCCGCGCGCCGCGCCACGCATTCAGCGTCCCGAAGGGTTTCCTGTCCCAGTCCCCGTGCGCGGCGGCGGCGCCGTCTGCCCAGCTCCCGATGAAGACGCGCCATGTTTGACAAGCTCCGCCAGATCGAGGAGCGGTACCGCGAGTTGACCCGCTCGATGGCCGACCCCGCCGTCATCGGCCAGCCGGCCGCCTACGCCAAGACCGCCAAGGCCGCCTCGGAGCTTTCCGAGGTCGTCCAGAAGTTCGAGGAGTACAAGCACCTCCTGGAACGGATCGAGGAGGCCCGTCACATGGCCGCCGAGGACGCCGACCGCGAGATGCGGGAGATGGCGCAGGCCGAGGTGGACGGGCTCGCCGCCCGCCAGGGCAAGCTCGAGGACGAGCTGCGCGCGCTGATCCTTCCGAAGGATCCCAACGACGACAAGAACGTCTTCGTGGAGATCCGCGCCGGCGCCGGCGGGGACGAGGCGGGGCTCTTCGCCGCCGACCTCGCGCGGATGTACACGAAGTACTCGGAGCGCCAGAAGTGGAAGGTCGAGGTGATGGACAGCCACCCGACCGGCGTGGGCGGTTTCAAGGAGATCGTGCTGTTCATCCAGGGCCGCGGCGGCTGGAGCCGACTCAAGTTCGAGCGCGGCGTGCACCGCGTCCAGCGGGTGCCGCAGACCGAGTCGAGCGGTCGCATTCACACCTCCACGGTGACCGTGGCCGTCCTGCCCGAAGCCGAGGACGTGGACATCCGGGTCGAGGAGAAGGACGTCAGGGTGGACGTATACCGGTCGTCGGGACCCGGCGGGCAGGGCGTCAACACGACCGACTCCGCCGTGCGGCTGACCCACATCCCGACGGGGCTCGTCGTCACCTGCCAGGACGAGCGCTCCCAGATCAAGAACCGCGCGAAGGCGCTCCGGGTGCTCAAGGCGCGGTTGCTCGAGCGCGCACAGGAGGAGCAGGCCGCCGCCATCGCCGCCGACCGCCGCAGCCAGGTCGGCACGGGCGAGCGCAGCGAGCGCATCCGCACCTACAACTTCCCCCAGGGTCGCATCTCGGACCACCGCATCAACCTCACGCTCCATCGACTGCCGGCCGTCCTGGAGGGCGACCTCGACGAGGTCCTGGACGCGCTGAGCGCCGAGGATCAGCGGCGGAAGCTCGGAGCCGCGTCGTGACGATCACCACCGCAGCGCTCCTTGCCGAGGGCACCCGGCGCCTAGCGCTCGCCGGGCTCGACTGCGCCCGCCAGGACGCTCTGCGCCTCATGGCCCAAGCGCTCGGGATTGAACGCCTCGCGGTCTACGTCGAGCCGCGCCGTTCCGTCGACGCGCGCGCGGCTGCCAGTTTCAGAGCCCTCGTGGACCGCCGCGCGGCGCACGAGCCCGTCCAGCACATCCAGGGCTACGAGGAGTTCCGTGGTCTCAGGATCGCGGTGACGCCCGACGTCCTGATCCCGCGTCTCGAGACTGAAGGACTGGTGGAGCGCGCGCTCGAGCTTCTCGCCGACAAGCCGGGGGCGCTGGTGGCCGACATCGGCACGGGCAGCGGGGCCATTGCCTGCGGGCTCGCTGTTGCCCGCCCCGACCTCGAAGTGCTGGCCGTGGACCAGTCCCTGGGCGCCCTCGCCGTCGCCTCTGACAACGTGCGCGCTCTAGGACTCGGGTCGCGCGTGAGGCTCCTGGCCGGAGATCTATTTGGCCCCCTGGCTTCGCTCCCAGCCAGTCTCGACATGGTCGTCGCCAATCCTCCGTATTGCCCGAGCGGCGTCATCCCCACGCTGCCCGTCGAGGTCGAGCGCTTCGAGCCGCGGCTAGCGCTCGACGGCGGGCCCGACGGCATGCGCGTGCTGCGGCGGATCATTACCGAGGCGCCGCGCTTCCTCCGCGCGGGCGCGTGGCTCCTGATGGAGATCGGCGAAGAGCAGGCCGGGCCGCTGGCCTCGCTGATGGCTGCCGAGGGCTTCTCGCGTATCGGCGCGCGTCGCGACCTGCGCGATGTCGAGCGTTACATCGAGGGCCGGTGGGCCGAGGGCGCGGCATCGGTTCCGCTCACGGGCATGGCCGCCCAGAGGGTGGGCTGCTGATGCCGGCCCGTCTGGTCATCGAAGGCGGCACCCCGCTGCGGGGCGAAATCCAGGCGAGCGCCGCCAAGAACGCGGCTCTGCCCGCCATGGCCGCGAGCCTGCTGACGGCCCAGCCGGTCGCGCTCGAGAACGTCCCGGCTCTGGCCGACGTGGTGACCATGGGCAGTCTCCTCGAGCAACTGGGCGCCGAGATGTCCGCAGGGCCGGACGGCGCCACGAGCCTGCAGGTGACGCGCGTGGCGAGCCACGAGGCGCCGTACGATCTCGTATCCACCATGCGCGCCTCGGTGGTCGTGCTGGGGCCGCTCCTGGCGCGCACCGGTGTGGCGCGCGTCGCGCTGCCGGGCGGCTGCGCCATCGGCGGGCGCGGCGGGCGCCCCATCGACCAACACCTGAAGGGCCTGGCCAGGCTCGGCGCCGACATCACCATCCAAAACGGCTACGTCGAGGCGCGGGCGAGCCGTCTGAAGGGCGCACGGATCACGACCGATCTCGTCACGGTCACCGGCACCGAGAACCTGATGATGGCCGCCGTGCTCGCCGAGGGCGTGACCGTGCTGGAGAACGCCGCGCGCGAGCCCGAGGTGGCCGACCTCGCCCGGCTGCTCACCGCTATGGGCGCTCGCATCGAGGGCGCGGGCACCGAGCGCATCGAGATCGAGGGCGTGGTCGAGCTCGGCGGAGCGCGGCATCGCATCATCCCAGACAGGATCGAGGCCGGCACCCTGCTCGCCGCCGGGGCGATCACCGGCGGGGACGTGACGGTCACCGGCGCGACGCCGCGCCACATGACGGCGACTCTGGCCAAGCTCGAAGAGTGCGGCGCGGCCTTGACCGTCGACGGCGACAGGATTCGTTGCGTCGGGCCGGAACGTCCGCAGGCGGCCGACATCATCACGAGCCCCTTCCCTGGCTTTCCGACCGACATGCAGGGCCAGATGATGGCGCTCCTGGGACTGGCCGACGGGCTCAGCAAGATCACGGAGACCATCTTCGAGAACCGCTTCATGCACGCCGCCGAGCTTTGCCGCATGGGCGCGCTCATCGAGACGGAGGGGTCCATCGCGGTGGTCCGAGGCGTCAAAGCCTACCAGGGCGCACCCGTCATGGCAACCGACCTGCGGGCCTCGGCGTCTCTCGTGCTGGCCGGGCTCGCCGCGCGCGGGACCACGGAGGTCTCCCGCGTCTACCACCTGGACCGCGGCTACGAGGCCCTCGAGAAGAAGCTCCAGTCCCTCGGCGCCCGCATCCGAAGGGTCGGCTAGCATGCCTGCTACATCGCTGACGCTCGCGCTGCCCAAGGGCCGGCTGCTCGAACCCGCGCTCCAGCTGCTCTCCGCCATGGGCATCCGGGGGCTCGAGGCCGACACGCGCCGCCTCCTGCTCACCGACCCCTCGCGCGACCTGCGCTTCATCTTCCTGAAGCCCGCCGACATCCCGACCTACGTCGAGTACGGCGCCGCCGATCTCGGCATCGTGGGTAAGGATATCCTCGCCGAGCAGCAGCCCGACGTCTACGAGCCGGTCGATCTCGGGTTCGGCTTCTGCCGGCTGGTCGTGGCGGAGCCGCGGGAGCTGTGGGAGCGTGACGACCCGACCAAGTGGTCCTGGGTCCGCGTGGCGACCAAGTACCCAGGCCTGACCGAGCGATACTTTTCCGAGCGCGGCATCCAGGTCGAGATGATCCGGCTCGACGGCTCGATCGAGCTGGCGCCGCTCGTGGGTCTCGCCGAGCGCATCGTGGACCTGGTCCAGTCTGGCGAGACGCTCCGGGCCAACGGCCTGGTCGAGGTCGCTGAGATCATGACTTCCACCGCTCGGCTCATCGTGAACCGCGCGTCGCTCAAGACGGCCCACGCTCGTGTCAACGCCCTGGTCGCCGCCATGCGACAGGAAGCGACCAAATGATCAGGCGGATGGGGACCGTCACGCTGGGCGCCGCGGGAGTGGCCAAGTCCCTCGACCGGTCGCCTGCGGCCGTCGATCCCGAAATCCACCGGCGCGTCGAGGAGATCGTGGCCGCCGTGCGCGACAAGGGCGACGCGGCACTACTGGAGTTCACGGAGCGCTTCGACCGCGTCACCCTGTCGGCGCGGGAACTTACCGTGACGCCGTCTGAGCTGGATGCGGCGGAACGGGCCGTTGGCGACACGACCATGCGGGCGCTTCGTTACGCAGCGGGGCGGATCGAGCGCTTCCATCGCGAGACCGCGCCGCGCTCCTGGCGGATGACCGATGCCCTTGGCTCGCGGCTGGGCCAGGAAGTGCGGCCGATCGACCGCGTGGCGGTATATGTCCCCGGCGGGCGCGCGGCCTATCCGTCCACCGTGCTGATGACCGTCATCCCCGCGCGGGTCGCCGGCGTGAAGGAGATCGTGCTGGTCTCCCCGCCGTCGGCCGACAAGTCGCTGAACGCCGCCGTGCTCGCCGCCGCTCGGGTGGCCGGCGTGACGGAGGCGTACCGGGTCGGCGGCGCGCAGGCCGTGGCCGCGCTGGCGTACGGGACCGAGACCATCCGCCGCGTCGACAAGATCGTCGGGCCGGGCAATCTCTACGTCGCGCTCGCCAAGAGCCGGGTCTTCGGCGACGTGGGCATCGACATGGTGGCGGGTCCGAGCGAGATCGTGGTCGTGGCCGACGAGAGCGCCGATGCGAGCTTCGTGGCGGCGGACCTCCTTGCCCAGGCCGAGCACGACCCGATGGCCCGCGCCGTTCTCCTCACTCCCTCGACCGCACTGATTCATCGCGTCGCGGGCGAGGTGGAGCGGCAGCTCGCGCGCCTGTCGCGCAGGGAGATAGCGGGAGCCGCTCTGCGGTCCCACGGCGCCCTCGTGCTGACGCGGAGCCTGGAGGAGGCGGTCGAGGTCGCGAACCTGCTCGCACCCGAGCACCTCGAGCTCCAGGTGGAGGATCCCGAGGCGCTGCTCTCGCGGGTGCGGAACGCGGGCGCCGTCTTCCTCGGCCGCTTGACCCCGGAGGTCGTGGGCGACTACGTCGCCGGGCCGAACCACGTGCTGCCGACGGGGGGCACGGCGCGCTTCGCGTCGGCGCTCGGGACGGAAGATTTCGTGAAGCGAATAAGCGTCATCCAGTACGCGGAGGCGGGGCTCCAGGACGCGGCGGAGCACCTGGCGGAGCTCGCGCGGGTGGAAGGGCTCGACGGTCACGGGGCTGCGGCGGCGGTGCGCATCGAGCGAACGGGAGGTACAACATGACAGCAGTGATGGCGAGCGGGGCGCCCCTGGGTTTCCGCCAGGGACGGGTCGAGCGGAAGACCAAGGAAACGCAGATCGTACTGCAGGTCGGGCTGGACGGCACGGGCGTCTCCAAGGTCGAGACCGGGATCCCGCTCTTCAATCACATGCTCGAAGCCTGGGCCAAGCACGGCCTCATGGACCTGACGGTGGACGCGCGCGGCGACCTCGAGGTGGATCTCCACCACACGGTCGAGGACGTCGGCATCTGTCTCGGCAAGGCGTTCCGGGAGGCCCTGGGTGACCGGGCCGGCATCGTGCGATACGGCGCGTCCTTCCTGCCCATGGACGAGGCGCTCCTGCACGCGGCGGTGGACATCTCCGGCCGGCCGTTCCTCGTGTTCAACGTGCCCGTGAGGCGGACGCGGATTTTGAACTTCGATCTCGACCTGCTCGAGGACTTTTTCCGCGCTTTCGCCTTTAATTCCGAGATTACGCTGCACGTCAACATGCACTACGGCCAGAACCTCCACCACATCGCCGAGGCCGTCTTCAAGGCCGTCGGGCGGGCACTGGCGGAGGCGACGAGGCTCAACCCCCGCATCTCCGGAGTCCTCTCGACGAAGGGGACGCTGTAGCGTGATCGCGGTGATCGACTACGGCAGGGGCAACCTGGGCAGCGTCGAGAAGGCGCTGGGACGCCTCGGTATGCGCGCCGTCGTCACCCAGGACCCGCGCGTGATAGGCGACGCCCGCGCCCTCGTGCTGCCCGGCGACGGCGCTTTCCACGACGCCATGGGCAACCTCCAGTCCCTCGGTCTCCTCGACCCTCTCCGGGCCGCGCTCGACGACGGGCGGCCGTTCCTCGGGATTTGTCTCGGGTACCAGCTCCTCTTCACGGAGAGCGAGGAATTCGGGCAGGGCAAGGGACTCGACGTCATCCCCGGCGTGGTCCGCCGCTTTCCCTCCGGGCTCAAAGTGCCGCACATGGGATGGAATGCGGTCCGGCACGACGGCGACCTCCAGATCTTCGACGGCGTCCCGAGCGGTGCCCACTTCTACTTCGTGCACTCGTACTATCCGACGACGGCCGATGCGTCGCTGCAGGTGGCGACCTGCACCTACGGCGTCACCTTCCCGGCCGCCGTGGGCAAGGGCCCGCTCTTCGCGACGCAGTTCCATCCGGAGAAGAGCCAGCGCTGGGGCCTGCGCCTCCTCGATAACTTCGCCGCCTTCGTGCGGGACCGGCGCGGCTGATGTATTTCGAGCCGGAGGCTGAGATGATCCCGCAGGCGTGGTGGTTCGAGCTGAGCCGCGAAGCGGCGAGGCGAGGGCTGAATTGATGCGCGGCGAGACGAGGGCTGAACTATGATCGTTATCCCCGCCGTGGACCTCAAGGGCGGCCGGTGCGTCCGCCTGCTCCAGGGCAAGGCCTCAGCCGAGACCGTGTTCTCGGACGATCCCGTCGCCATGGCGGAGCGCTGGGAGACCGAGGGCGCGCCGCGCCTCCACGTCGTGGATCTCGACGGCGCGTTCGGCGGCGGCCCCGTCCAGACGGCGCTCATCCGGACCATTGCGCGCGCCGTCTCGATCCCCCTCGAAGTCGGGGGCGGCCTGCGGACACTTGAGCATGTCCAGGCCGTGCTCGAGGCCGGCGCGCGCTGGGCTATCGTCGGCACCCGCGCGGCGCTCGACCCCGCTTTTCTCCCAGAGGTGTGCCGGCGCTTCGAGGATCGCATCATCGTCGGCCTGGACGCCTCCGACGGCCGCGTGGTTGTCGACGGTTGGACCCGCGTGCTGGAGCTCGAGGCGGTGACGCTCGCGCGCGACGCGGCAGCGGCAGGCGCCGACACCATCATCTACACGGATATCGCGCGGGACGGCACCCAGGGCGGGCCCAATGTCTGGAGCACCGAGGCCGTAGCCCGAGCCGCCGGGATCCCCGTCTTCGCTTCGGGCGGCGTGGGCTCGCTGGAGGACATTCGGCAGCTGGCCGCCATCCCGGGAGTCGACGGCGTGATCGTGGGCCGGGCGCTGTACACGGGCGCGCTGACTCTCCGCGCGGCGCTCGCGGAGGCCCGATAACCTCATGCTCTGCAAGCGCATGATCCCGTGCCTCGATGTCCACGGCGGCCGCGTGGTCAAGGGCGTCCGCTTCGTCGACCTCCGAGACGCGGGCGACCCGGTCGAGGCGGCGCTGGCCTACGACTCCCAGGGCGCGGACGAGCTGGTCTTCCTCGACATCACCGCGTCCCACGAGGAGCGCGCCATCATGCTCGACGTCGTGCGCCGAACCGCCGAGGGCATCTACATGCCGCTCACGGTCGGCGGCGGGATCCGCAGCATCGAGGACATCCGCACGCTCCTGCGCGCGGGCGCCGACAAGGTCTCGCTCAACACGGCCGCGCTCGAGCGGCCCGAGCTGATCCGGGACGCCGCGCAGCGCTTCGGCAGTCAGTGCATTGTGGTGGCGATCGACGCCAAGCGCGAGCGCGGCGTGCCGTTTCGCTGGGGCGTGTACACGCACGGCGGTCGCCGGCCGGCGGGGCGGGACGCCGTCGAGTGGGCGCGCGAGGTCGAGGCCCTGGGCGCGGGCGAGATCCTTCTGACCAGCATGGACCGCGACGGCACGGGCGACGGCTACGATCTCGAGCTGACGCGCGCCGTCTCCGAGGCAACCTCCGTGCCGGTCATCGCCTCGGGTGGGGCGGGCACGCTCGAGCACCTGCGCCAGGGCGTTGTCGACGGCAAGGCCGACGCCGTGCTGGTAGCCTCCATGTTCCACTTCGGCCGCCACACGATCGGCGAGGCCAAGGCCTTCCTGCGCGAGCGCGGCGTGGCCGTGAGGATAGAGGCGTGAGCGTACTCGACGAGCTCAAGTGGGACAGCGACGGGCTCATCCCCGCCGTGGTCCAGGAGACCGAGACCGGCGAGGTGCTCATGGTGGCGTGGATGGATCGCGAGGCGCTGGCGACGACGCGCGAGTCCGGGCTCGCTCACTTCTGGTCGCGCTCGCGCCGCGCCCTGTGGCGCAAGGGCGAGACGTCGGGCCACACGCAGCACGTGGACGGGCTTTACGCCGACTGCGATCGCGACACGCTGCTGGTCCAGGCGCACCAGGACGGCGTGGCCTGCCACACGGGGGCACGGTCGTGCTTCTTCACGCGCCTCGAAGGCGGGGCATTGCATCAGACCGCTGGGTCGCAGGCCGCTGGGCCGCGGGCCCCGGGCGCGGGCCCAGCCATGCTCGATGTGCTGGAGCGGGTTCTCCAGTCGCGCAAGGTCGAGCGGCCGGCGGGGTCGTACGCGGCGGGGCTCTTCGAGCGTGGCGAGGCGCAGATCTGCCGGAAAATCGGTGAGGAGGCGACCGAGGTGGTGACGGCGGCGCTCGGTGGCGAGGGCGACGCGCGCCTCATCTCGGAGGTCGCGGATCTGTGGTTTCACACCATGGTGCTGCTCGCCTGGCGGGGCATCCCGATTCGCCGAGTCTTCGAGGAGCTGGCCCGTCGCCACGAGGAGAAGAGCAGGTGATGAAGCCGATGGGCGCTCTTCTCGTTGCCGTCCTGCTCACCGGCTGCAGCGCGAGTCGTATCGAGAATGGCGTCTTCTACTCGCCCAAGGGCTACCGGGTCAACCTCCCGCGACAGGGGTGGGCGGTCAAGCCGGGCGGCGCAGCCGAGCTCGAGCTCCAGCGGCAGGACCCCGCGGGCGGCATGCTGGCCGACGCGACCTGCGACGACAAGACGGCCGGCCGGCCGCTGACCGTGCTGACGCGTCACCTGACCTTCGGCCTCGAGGATCGCGTCCTCGAGGGCGGCGGGCCGCTCACGCTGGCCGGGCGCCCGGCGCAGCGCGCCGTGGTGCGGGGCAGCCTCGACGGCGCGCCCGTCGGGGTCGAGGCGGTGGTGATCAAGGGCGAGCGCTGCGTCTACGACTTTCTCTACGTCGCGCCGGCGGCGGCGTTCGAGACGGGGCGCGGCGACTTCCAGGTTTTTGTCGAGAGCTTCGCTGGCGTCGAGAGCTTCAGCGTGGGCGGCAGGTGAGCGTGCTCGCGTACGCGCGCCGGCACGGGCGAGAGTCCGTCGCCTGGTACGGGGGCTTAGGGCTGCTCACGCTCCGGGTGATGCGCAACCTCCGGCTCCCCCCGTCGTACCTCGTCATCGTGGCGCGGGAGATCGACATCATCGGCGTCCGCTCGCTCGTGGTCGCCCTCACGGCCGCGCTCTTCACGGGCATGGTGCTGGCGCTCCAGTCCGCCGTGAACATGGCGCGCTTCGGCGCCGAGAACTACGTCGGGCCCGTCGTCGCGCTGTCGATCCTCCGCGAGCTCGGGCCCGTGCTGACCGCCATTCTCGTCGGCGGCAAGGTCGCCTCCGGCATCACGGCCGAGCTCGGCTCGATGAAGGTGACGGAGCAGATCGACGCGCTGCGGGCCATCGGGGTCAACTACATCAAGAAGCTGATCGTCCCGCGCATCCTGGCGGCGCTGGTCGTGTTCCCGCTCGTGACCATCATGGCCGACGCCATCGGGCTCCTGGGCGGTATGCTCGTCGCGGTCATCGACCGCGACGTCGACCCCTACCAAAACTGGAACAAGATCTCCTACTGGGTCGTGATGGAGGATTTACTGA
>JACORX010000072.1 GCA_016179165.1 Candidatus Rokuibacteriota bacterium
CCCGTCAACGACCCGGTCAACATCGGCAACCCCCGCGAAATGACCCTTCTCGAGCTCGCGAAGCAGGTCATCCGCGCCGCGGGCTCGACGAGCGAGATCGTCTTCGGCCCGCTGCCGACCGACGACCCGAAGGTCCGCCAGCCCGACATCGGCCGGGCGCGGCGGCTGCTCGGCTGGGAGCCGGCCGTCGAGCACGACGAGGGACTGGCCCGAACACTCGAATGGTGCCGCAAGCTGGGGCGCCCCACGTGAAGGTGCTCGTCACGGGCGGAGCGGGCTTCATCGGCTCACACGTCGCGGACGCCTTCATCCGCGCGGGGCACACGGTGGCCATCGTCGACGACCTCTCCACGGGCAACCGCGCGTGGCTCCCACCGGAGGCGACCTTCCACGCGCTGGACATCCGGAACGGGCAGCTCAGCGAGGTCTTCGCGGCCGAGCAACCCGACGCGGTGGCGCACCTCGCCGCCCAGGCCTCAGTCGGCCGCTCCGTCGCCGATCCGGCGTTCGACGCGTCGGTCAATATCGGGGGCGGGCTCAACCTGCTCGACTGCTGCCGGCGCTTCGGCGTGCGCCGGATGATCTACTCCTCGAGCGGCGGCGCCGGCTACGGCGACACGAACGTCATCCCCACGCCCGAGGAGCACCCGGCCCGGCCCGCATCGCCCTACGGGATCACCAAGGTCGCGATGGAACAATACCTAGACGCGTGGGGCGCGCTCTGGGGCATGAGCGGCGTCTCTCTCCGCTACGCCAACGTCTACGGTCCGCGCCAGAATCCCCACGGCGAGGCGGGGGTGGTGGCCATCTTCTGCCGCCGCGTCCTGGCCGGGGAGCCTCCGGTGATCAACGGCGATGGTCTCCAGACGCGCGACTTCGTCCACGTGGATGACGTGGCGGCGGCTAATCTATTAGCCCTTGAGCGGCCCGACGTTACCGGGCAGCTGAACATCAGCACCGGAGTGGAGACCTCGGTGAACGCCATCTGCGACGCGCTTCGGGCCGCCGCGGGCGCGAGCGCCGACGCCGTCCACGCCCCCGCGCAACCCGGCGAGCAGCGGCGGAGCTGTCTTTCCCCCAAGCTTGCCGAGCGCGTGCTCGGCTGGCGTCCGACCGTGCCCCTCAGCGACGGCTTGATCCAGACTCTCGACCATTTCAGGAAGGAGACCACACGATGATCGACGAGGAGCTGCGGGCCATCCTGGCCTGCCCGGCCTGCAAGGGCAACCTCATCTTCGAGGAGACGCGCATCATCTGCCAGCTGTGCCGGAAGGCCTACCCGATCCGCGACGGCATCCCGGTCATGCTCATCAGCGAGGCGCAGCCCTGGACACCGGGCACATAACCGCCGTCATCCTGGCCGGGGGCCAAGGCACGCGCCTGCGCCCCCTGACGAGCTCACGTCCGAAGCCGGTCGTCCCGCTGCTCAACATCCCGTTTCTGGCCTACCAGCTGGCCCTGCTGCGCCGGCACGGGGTCGAGCGCGTCGTGCTGTCGTGCTCCTATCTCGTGGACGAGGTCCGGCGGACCATGGGCGACGGCGCCGGCTGGGGCGTCAGGCTCGACTACGCCGTCGAAGCGGAACCGCTGGGGACCGCGGGCGGCGTCCGGAACGCGGCCGACCTCGTGAGCGGCCGCGTCGTCGTGCTCAACGGCGACGTCCTGACGGACGTCGATCTCTCCGCCATGCTGCGCTTCCACGCCCAGCGCGCGGCGCGGGCCACGATCTTCCTGACGCGCGTGGAAGACCCCAGCCCCTACGGCCTGGTCGAGGTGGCGGGCGACGGCCGCGTGGCAGGATTTGTGGAGAAACCAAGCGCGGCGCAGCGCACGGCCGACACGGTCAACGCCGGGATCTACGTGCTCGACGGCGCCCTGCTGGCGCGAATCCCGCCCGGCCGCGTCGCGTCCATGGAGCGCGAGTTCTTCCCGGGGCTCCTGGCCGACGGCCTGCCTTTCTTCGGGTGGGTCGGCGCAGGCTACTGGATCGACATCGGCAGCCCCGAAAAATACCGCCAGGCCCAGCTGGATCTTATGGCGGGCCGGGTGGCGACGGACGTGGGCCCGGCGGGCACGGGCGGCGACCGGCGCTCGATCGCGACCGATGCAATCTTGGGCGCGCGCGTCTCCGCCGTGGCGCCGGTCGTGATCGGCGCGGGGTGCCGGCTCTCGGACGACTGCCGCGTCGGTCCGTCCGCCGTCCTGGGCCCGGGATGCGCCGTCGGAGCCGCGGCAACCATCGAGGGCACTGTCCTCTGGGAGCGCGTCTCGGTGGGCGCCGGGGCCGTGCTCCGCGACTGCATCGTCGGCGCCGACGTCCGCATCGGCCAGCACGCCCACGTCGGCCCCGGCGTCGTGATCGAGGACGGCGCCGTCGTGGCCTCGCACGCCCGCCTCGTCCGCTGACGCATCGCGGCTCAGCGCGTGATATCCTGAGGCAGATGACCACGGACCGCATCCGCAACTTCTCCATCGTCGCCCACATCGACCACGGCAAGTCCACCCTGGCGGATCGCCTGCTGTCCCTCACCGGCACCATGGACGCCAAGAAAGCCGTGGGACAGGTCCTCGACTCGATGGACCTCGAGAAAGAGCGCGGCATCACCATCAAGGCCCACACCGTGCGCCTCCTGTACGCGGGGCGCGACGGTCACGAGTACACCCTCAACCTGATCGATACGCCCGGCCACGTGGATTTCTCCTACGAGGTGTCGCGCTCGCTGGCCGCGTGCGAGGGCGCGCTCCTGATCGTGGACGCGGGCCAGGGCGTCGAGGCCCAGACGCTGGCCAACTTCTACCTCGCGCTGGACTGCGGGCTCGAGATCATCCCGGTCATCAACAAGATCGACCTCCCGGCGGCGGACGTCCCAGGCACGCGGGCGCAGATCACCGAGATCCTGGGGCTCGACGGCGACGCTGCGCTCACGATCTCGGCCAAGCACGGCACGGGCGTGCCCGAGGTGCTGGAAGCCATCGTGAGCCGCATCCCGCCACCAAAGGGAGACACGGAGGCGCCGCTCAAGGCGCTCGTCTTCGACTCCTTCTACGACTCCTATCAGGGGGTGGTCGTCTATATCCGCGTCTTCGACGGCCGCGTGCGCGAGGGGATGCGCGTCCTCTTCATGTCGAACGGCCAGAGCTATCAGGTCCAGCAGGTCGGCGTGTTCTCGCCCGACATGCGCCCGGTCGAGGAG
>JACORX010000014.1 GCA_016179165.1 Candidatus Rokuibacteriota bacterium
CCTCGAGGGCGGCTCGGCCACCCAGGACATGCTCGAGGCCATGGTGGACGCGACCAAGGCGGGCAAGTTTCAGCCGGTCAGCCACGCGTCCAATGGCGTGCGCCTGCACGCCCCCATCAACGACCCGGGCAAGTTCATCTGCATCGGGCTCAACTACAAGGACCATGCCGCGGAGACCGGGAGCCCCGTGCCCAAGGAGCCGCCGGTGTTCCCCAAGTGGAACAACGCCATCCTCGATCCCGGCGAGCCGATTCTCCGGCCCCGCGGGGAGAAGACCCTCGACTGGGAGGTGGAGCTCGGCGTGGTCATCGGCAAGACGGCGCGCTTCGTGCCGAGGGACCGGGCGCTCGACTACATCTACGGCTACACGATCATCAACGACGCGAGCGCCCGCAGTTTCCAGTTCCACACGAGCCAGTGGGGCCCCGGCAAGATGGCCGACACGCTTGCGCCGGTCGGCCCCTACATCGCCGACCGCTCGGAGATCCCCGACCCGCACGTGCTCGAATTGAAAACCTGGGTCAACGGGACGCTCATGCAGAACGGCAATACCAAGAATTTCATCTTCGACCTCGGCTACATCATCGAGTACCTGACCAACATCATGACGCTCTCTCCGGGCGACCTCATCTCCACGGGCACCCCGGCCGGGGTCGGCTTCTCGCGCAAGCCGCCGGTCACGCTGCAGCCCGGCGACGTCTGCAAGCTCGAGGTCACGGGGCTCGGCACGCTCGAGAACCCCGTCAAGGACGCGTAGCGGCGTCGCCGCAGGGAACGACGGCATGGCGGTGAGATCGTTTCTCCACTACGCGCTCGAGGTGCCCGACCAGACGGTCGGCCAGAAGTCCTACCAGGATTTCGGCTTGGTAGCCTCGGCCTAGATGGACCTGGGCCTTCTCCACGACCTGGCCCAACCGAACACCACCAAGATCATCCTCTGCTCCCTCGACGGGCTCGGTGGCCTGCCGCGCCCCGGCACGGGAAAGAGCGAGCTGGAAACGGCCCGCCTGCCGAACCTCCACGTCTTGGCAAAGCGCTCGGCGTGCGGTCTCCTCCGCCACGTGGGGCCCGGCATCACCCCTGGCAGCGGGCCGGGCCATCTCGGCCTCTTCGGCTACGACCCGCTTCAGCACCCGGTGGGCCGCGGCGTCCTCGAGGCACTCGGCATCGACTTCCATCTCAAGCCTGGCGACGTCGCCGCGCGCGGCAACTTCTGCACCGTGGATGCCCAGGGGCGCATCACCGACCGCCGCGCCGGGCGCCTCGCCACGGATCTCTGCGTCAAGCTCTGCGAGAAGCTTCGGAGCGTCACGGTGGACTTCGCTGAGATCGTCATCGAGCCCGTCAAGGAGCACCGCTTCGTCCTCGTCCTGCGCGGCGAGGGGCTTTCGGGACGCGTATCGGAGACCGATCCGCAGACGCTCGGGGTGCCGCCACTCCACGCGCGGGCGCTCGATCCTTCGGCCGAGCGCGCGGCCGCTGCCGTCAACCAGTTCGTCGAGCGCGCGCGGCCGCTCCTCCGGGACGCGGCGCAGGCCAATATGGTCCTCTTGCGCGGGTTCGACAAGCAGCCGGACATCCCGCTCTTCCCCGGCACCTTCCGCCTGCGGGCGGCGGCCGTCGCCGCCTACCCGATGTACCGCGGCCTCGCGCGCCTCGTCGGCATGGACGTGCTCGACACGGGCCCGACGTTCGCCGACGAGATCGCCACGCTCGAGCGGCACTGGGCCGACTTCGATTTCTTCTTCCTCCACTACAAGGACACGGACAAGGCAGGCGAAGACGGCGACTTCGATGCCAAGGTCGCGGCGCTCGAGCGTTTCGACGCGCGGCTGCCCGACGTGCTGGCACTCGGGCCCGACGTGCTGGCCGTCTCCGGCGACCACTCGACGCCGTCCATCCTCGCGGCGCACGGCTGGCAGCCCGTGCCGGCCTTGGTGTCGAGCGCCTACTGCGGCGCCGATCATGTCAGCCGCTTCACCGAGCGCGACTGCGCCGGCGGAGCCCTCGGGATCCTGCCGGCCCAGGACCTCATGCCCCTCCTGATGGCCAACGGCCTCCGCCTCGCGAAGTACGGCGCCTAGAGCGATGATAAGGGCCCGTCTGCACCATTTCGCAAAAGCGTTGGGGCGCCCTCGGCCGCACGCTCAACGTACAGAAAGTACGCCTCGCGTGCGGCCTTCAGGCGCCGCCTTGCATCTGGACCCTTCTCATCGCTCTAGCCAGATTTCTCTCAGACACGCTCCTAGCGGATGGCAGCGAGACGGGGCCGAGTTGACCCCGCCGGGCGGCGAGAAGGGTCCAGATGCGAGGCGCTGCCCGAAGGCTGCGGGCGAGGCGTACTCCCTGTACGTTGAGCCCGCAGCCGAGGGCGGCAACGAAGCAGATGGGCCCTTATCGGCGGCCTGCTAGTGTTCCGACAGAGGTCGGGGTCGAACCTCTGCTACGCCTGCGGCAAACTCAACCGGGCGGACGCCTCGGTCTGCTTCTACTGCGGCCGGCGGAACCCGGGACTCTGGGGCTTCGGCCCCGCGATCGGCCGCCTCATCGGCGGGCTCGACTTCGCCGCCCTGGTGACGGTGGTAGCCATCACCGCCTACATCGCCTCTCTCGCCCTCGATCCTCGCGCGGCGCTCACTCCGCGCGGGGTCTTCGACCTGTTCGCCCCGGGCGGGCGCGCCCTCATTGCCCTCGGCATGGCGGGGGCCGTGCCGTGGCAGGCGGGCCACTGGTGGACCGTCTTGACCGCCATCTATCTTCACGGCAGCCTGCTGCATATCCTCTTCAACCTGCTCTGGATCCGCCAGCTCCTCCCTGACGTCGAGGAGATCTACGGGCAAGCGCGCACGATCGTGATATTCACGCTGAGCGGCGCGGTGGGCTTCCTTCTCTCGAACGCTGCGGGAAATCCGTTCACGCTCGGCGCCTCGGGCGCCGTCTTCGGTGTCCTGGGCGCCATGGTGTGGTACGGCAGGCGCCGCGGCGGCCTCTTCGGGGCCGCCGTCCTCCGGCAGTACGGCAGCTGGGCGCTCATCCTCTTCGTTCTCGGGCTGCTTGGAATGCACGTGGACAATTGGGGACACGCCGGCGGCTTCCTGGGCGGGGTGCTCGTGGCGCTGATGCTAGGATCAGGCGACCAGCGCTCCGAGCGTGGGATCCACCGGGTGTTGGCCGCGGCCTGCCTCGCGCTCACGGTCGTCGCCTTCGCGCTCCAGCTCTGGACGGCCTTCGCCCCGTAATGAGGTACAGTACCTGGTGCTGGTTCATCCACGCCATGACACGGGAGGATCCATGACCGAGCGATCCAAGCGCCGTCCCGCGCGGAGCGCCGCGCAGACCCGACTCAAGCAGCTCGAAACGCGGCTCGCGCATCTCGAGAGCCAGCTCAAGACGCTCCGCGCGGAGGCCTCCGGCAGCGTGGGCGCCGCGCGCGCGAAGCTCGAGAGCCTCGAGCGCCGCGCCGCGGACCAGATCGCCCGAGCGCAGACCACCCTCAAGGAGTCCCTGGATTCGATCGCCCGCACCGTCGCCGCCTCGAAGGAGGCTATGGGATTCAAGGCCGACCGCTTGACACGTGCGGTACGCGCCGGAGTGGAGGCGGGCACCCGCGCGTACCGCCGCCGGGCGCGCCGCTAGAAGCCCCCCCGAGGGTTCTCCATGCGGCCCGTGCTGGTCCTGCCGGAAGACCTCGTCCTCCATCTCGAGGGCCACATCGCCCTGGGCGGTGAGCCACCGCTCTACCTCGTGTCACGCCCCGCGCTTCGTACCCGTCTCGCGCGGCGGAAGGCGCGGGCCATCACCGGGGATCCCGAAGACCCCGAGGCGTATCGCCGCGCGCTCGCCCGCGGCCGCGGGCCTCTCGTGGTGGCGGCGCCGGCCGGCCGCACGGCGCGGGTCGCGGCGGCGGTGCGCGCGGTGCTCCCCGACGCGACCGTGCTCGTCGTGGGCGACGATCGGCTCCACGTCGCCGGCGCCATCACGGTGCCGTGGAGCGCCTTCGCGGAGCGCGTGCTCCAGCCGGCGCTCGAGCGCGCCCAGGAGCGGACGCGCGTCGAGAAGATTCGCGCCCACTTCGATGGCGCAGCACGCATCCTCATTTTGATGCAGGACGATCCCGACCCCGACGCTATCGCCTCGGCCCTGGCGCTCAGAATCTTGCTCGGCCGCAACCGCACGGGAGCGCCCATCTGCACCTTCGGCACCATCACCCGGCCAGAGAACATCGCCATGTGCGAGATCCTCGACATCGATGTCGAGCCGATCACAACGCGCGAGATACACGGCTTCGACCGGGTCGCCATGGTGGACGTCCAGCCCTCCTTCCTCGAGGAGCGCTTCGTCGAGGTCGACCTCGTCATCGACCACCACCCGGTCGAGGAGCCGGTGCGCGCGCGGATCCGCGATGTGCGGCCGTCGTACGGCGCCACGTCGACCATTCTTGTCGAGTACCTCCGGGCCGCGGACGTCAAGATCACGCAGCGCCTGGCGACGGCGCTCCTGTACGGCATCAAGTCCGACACGCTCGGGCTCGAGCGGGGCGGCACGCGCGCCGACCTCGACGCGTTCGCGTTCCTCTACCTCCTCGCCAACCATAACGCGCTGCGCCGTATCGAGCGCCCCGCCCTCGGCGAGGCCGCGCTCGACGCCCTGGCGGCCGGGCTCGCCAAGCGCAAGATCGTCAAGGGCGTGTTCTTCGCCCACCTGGGCCCCGTCGCCACCGCGGACCTGATTCCGCAGTTCGCCGACTTCGGACTCCAGGCCGAGGGCGTCGAATGGTCGGTGGTCTCGGGTGTGGTCGGTGTCGACGTTCACGTCTCGGTGCGCAGCGTCGGCTACGTCAGGAGCGCGGGCGACGTGACGCGCGCGGCCTTCGGCGACGTGGGCTCGGCGGGCGGCCACCGGACCATGGCCAAGGCCGTCCTGCCCGCCGACGCGCTGCTCGCGTCCGGCCAGGAGCCGACGAAGGGCACCGGCTGCCAGGCCCGCATCGTGGAGCGCTTCCTCCGGGCCCTCGGCGCCAACGGCGGAAGGAGCTGAGCGCGATGACACTCGCCTACATCCTGATGGCCCTCGTAGGGGCGGCCTGCGCGGTCTTCGCTTTGCAGAACATGGACCCGGTCGTGATCCGATTCATCGGCTGGCGGGTGGAGGGCATGCCGCTGGCTCTCGTCATCCTGCTGTCCGTGCTTGGCGGCCTCATCTTCGCCTCCTGCGTGGGTCTCCTGCGCCACTGGAAGCTGCGCTCGCGTATCCGCCAGCTCGAAGCTCAGCTGGCGTCGCAGGAGCGCCCCGGCGCGTCCACCCCCCCGGCGAGAAGTCTCGAGTGAGAGCTCGCGTTTCTCCTTTAGGATCAAGGGGTCAGAAAGCGCTTGGCAACCGTGGCCGCGGTGTGTTAGAAGTGCGGGGCCGGCTTCTGGCTTAGCGGCGGAACCCGCAGGAGGAGATTTTCTGTGGATGCGGCGTTGGAGAAACGGCAGGTCAAGCGGGCCTACAAGATCTACGCCCCCGCCTACGACTTCGTGTTCGACTGGATCTTCCACCCCGGGCGGGTGCAGGCGATCAGGCTCCTGGACATCAAGGGCGGTGAGCAGATCCTCGAGGTCGGCATCGGCACGGGCCTGAACCTGCCGCTCTACCCCGCCAATTGCCGCATCACGGGCATCGATCTGTCGGAGGAGATGCTCGAGAAGGCGCAGGACAAGGTCGTGGAGCTCGGGCTCAACAACATCACGCTCAAGGCGATGGACGCCACGGTCATGGACTTCGGCGACGGCGAGTTCGACGCGGCGGTGGCGACCTATACGATCAGCGCCGTGCCGGATCCCGTCGCGGTGCTGCGGGAGATGCGCCGGGTGGTCAAGCCGGGCGGCAACATCGTGCTCCTGAACCACTTCCGCAGCGAGCGCCGCGTGGTCGGGCGCCTCGAGGACCTGGTCTCGCCCGTGTGCACGCGGCTGGGCTGGAAATCGAACCTCCCGCTCGAGCCGCTCCTCGATCAGGTCGGCCTCATCCCGGACCTCTCCGCCAAGGTAAATCTCTTCAACGGCTGGCGCCTGATCAAGTGCCTCAACCCCAAGTAAGCCGCCGCCCTCTTATTTCCCCGGCCGGTAGTCCATCAGCTCCAGAGCGTCCCTGACGGGATCGTAGTCCGCGTTCCGCGCCTCCACGAAGCCGTCGATGTCGTAGATCTGCTTCAGCACCGCCGCGTGCTCGGGCCGCTTCATGCTGAGGAGCGCCCGCTTGACCGCCTGGATCGCGGCCGCGGGCAACCCCGGGCGGGCGCAGATGCCCGCCTCCGGAATCTCCGGCGTCTCGCCGACTGCGACGAGCTGCGCCACCAGTGCGGGCTCTTTCAGGTGGATCTGGGGCGCCCTGTCGAACGTGGCGGCTGCGTCCACCCGGCCCCGGTGGAGCGCCCGCACCGCCACGCCCGATAGTCGCGCGACCGCCGCCACGAAGGCGTCCGCGGCCTCCTGGAGCGCCGTTGGATCGCGCGAGGGCGTGAAAGCCATGATCAGCGGCTTCTCGGGCATCGCCCGCTGGCCCCACGCGAGCCCGGGCGCTCCGATGCCGATCAGGGCGGCGAATGCCGCCAGGAGCGCGGCGGGGCGGCGGAAACCGGGGCTCAGGGACGGCCACCGCCCGCGGCGGGCGGCAGGGCGCGGGCGATGTCCTCGGGGCGGAGGCCCCAGGCCGCCAGGCGGGCGAGGAGGGTGTTGCGGTGCATGCCGAGGAGCCGCGCGGCGCGGCTCCGGTTCCAGTTCTCGCGCTCGAGGGCGCGCAGCACGTAGGCCTGCTCGAAGCGATCGCGCGCCTCGTGGAGCGGCAGCGACGTCTGCCCCCCGTCGCCGCCCGTCCGCTGGTTGATCTCGTGGATCGCGAGGTCCACGGGCAGGTCGTCGAGGTGGACGACCGGGCCCGTCGCCAGCGCGACGCTGCGCTCGACGATGTTCTCGAGCTCGCGCACGTTCCCCGGCCAGTCGTAGGCCTGGAGCGCCGGCAGGGCCCCGCGCGAGATGCCGCGAACATCCTTCTTGAACTCCCGCGAATACTTCCGGAGGAAGTGCTCGACGAGGATCGGGATGTCGTCCTTGCGGGCGCGAAGCGGGGGAATCGCGACCGGCACCACGTTGAGCCGGTAGAAGAGATCCTCGCGGAAAGCCCGGGCGCGCACCGCCGCCTTGAGGTCCACGTTGGTGGCGGCGATGATCCGCACGTCCACCGGGATGGGACGCCCTCCACCCAGCCGTTCGATCTCCCGCTCCTGCAGCGCGCGCAGGAGCTTGGCCTGCAGATCCACGCGGAGCGTGCCGACCTCGTCCAGGAAGAGCGTGCCGCCCTGGGCCAGCTCGAACTTGCCCGTCTTCCTGGCGTGGGCGCCCGTGAATGAGCCCTTTTCGTGGCCGAAGAGCTCGGACTCGAGCAGCGTGTCGGGAATGGCCGCCAGGTTGACGGCCACCAGAGGCTGGGCGCGCCGCGGTCCCTGCCGGTGGATGGCGCGGGCCACGAGCTCCTTGCCGGTGCCGGTCTCGGCCGCGATCAGGACGGTCGCCGGTGTCTGCGCCACCTGAGCGATGAGCTCATAGAGCCTGACCATGGACGGGTGGCGCCCGACCAGGGCGTCGAAACCGTGGGCGCGGTCGAGCTCGGCCCGGAGGTAGTGCACTTCGCGCTCGAGCGCCCGCCGCTCCGCGGCCTGCCGCACGAGGGCCAGGATCTCGTCCACGTCGAACGGCTTGGTGACGTAGTCGTAGGCGCCGCCCTTGATGGCCTCGACGGCCGTGCGCACGTCCTTGACCGCCGTGACGATGATCACGGCGAGACGGTCGTCGAGGGCCAGGATCTGGGGGAGGAAGGTCGGGCCGGGAGGCCCGGGCATCCGGACGTCGAGCAGCACGACGTCGACGCGGCGGGAGCGCAGGACGTCGAGCCCCTTGGCGCCTTCGTCGGCCTCGAGGACCTCGAACTCGCCGTCGAGAATGACGCGGAAGGACTCGCGGACGCCCAGCTCGTCGTCGATCACGAGCGCCACGGGCCTGGGACGGGATGGCTCGGAATCGGCGCTCATGGCTTCAGGGCTTGTCCGGGACCTTGAGGACGACGTACTCGCGGCCGGCCCCGCTCCGCGCGATCTGCACGGGCACGGCCTCGCCCGGCTTGAGCGCGGCCACCGCCTTCTTGAATTCCTCAACGCTGCCGACCCGGCGGCGATTGACCTCGAGGACGAGGTCGCCCTCCTTGATGCCGGCCGCTGCCGCCGCGCTGTCAGGCGCCACGTCTGTGACCACGACGCCTGTGCCGCCGCGCAGCCCGTACGCCTGCGCCGCGGCCTCGCCGAGCTCCTCGACCGTCATCCCGAGACCCTCGCCCTTCGATCCGGCCGCCACCACGGTTCCCTCACCAGGCTGCTCCCCGATCTTGACTGTGAGCTTAGACGTCTTGCGGTCGCGCAGCACCGTGAGAGCGACGGCGCGCCCGGGTGGGATGGCGGCCACGCGCTTCTGGAGGTCGGTCACCTCCTTGATCGGGACGCCGCCCAGCTCGACGATGATGTCGCCCGGCTTCATACCGGCCGCCTCGGCCGGGCCGTCCTTCAGCACGTCTGCCACCAGCACTCCGCCCGTACTCGCAACCCCGAAGCCGGCGGCGAGATCGTCCGTCAGGCCCTGGATGGAGATGCCGAGCCAGCCGCGCACCACCCGACCTTTCGCGATCAGCTGGTGCATGACCTCGCGGGCCATGTTGATCGGAATGGCGAAGCCGATGCCCTGCCCCGAGGAGACGATGGCGGTGTTGATGC
>JACORX010000082.1 GCA_016179165.1 Candidatus Rokuibacteriota bacterium
CATCTGCACGAGCCCGCCGCAGATGCCGACGCCGCCGGGGCGCGAGCGCGACGACCCGAGCGCGTCGGCCGACAACGGCGGCGTGAACGGCTGGGAGCTTCTCGACCGCGTGATCGCCGGCGCGCATGCGCACCTCCAGCCCGGCGGCCGGCTCGTCTTCACGATGTTCGGGTTCCTCGGTCCCAAGGGCGCCTGCGGGCGGCTGGCGGCGGCGGGACTCGAGCCGTCCATCCTCGCCCGCGAGATGCACGGCTTTCCCCGGATCGGGTACGTGCGGCTCGAGCACATCCGTAGCCTCGACTCTGAAGGCACGTTGCCGGCGGCCGGCATGCCCGCCACGGTGGAGCGTCTCGTGGTCCAGGGAATGAGGCCGCGATGACGGCCGCTGGCGCCCCAGCCGCGGAACCAAAGCTCCTGATCGTCAACGCCGACGACTTCGGTCTCACGGCCGGTGTGAGCCGCGGCATCCTCGAGGCCCACCGGAACGGCATCGTCACGAGCACCACCCTCCTCGTGAACCGCGCCATCCCCCAAGCGCAGGTGGAGGCCCTCAAGGCCTCCGGCCTCGGCGTCGGCGTGCACCTTAACCTGACGCTCGGGACGCCCGTCGCCGATCCCAAGCGGGTGCCCTCGCTCGTGAACGCCGAGGGCCGGTTCGTCCGCGACGCGCGCGAGGCCGCGGCGCGGGCCAAGCCCGACGAGGCGCGCATCGAGCTCGGCACCCAGATCGATGTCTTCAGGGGGATCATGGGACGCTTCCCGACCCACCTCGACACCCACCACCACGTCGGACGGATCGAGCCCATCCTGGAGGTGGTGCTCGACTTCGCCCGGGCGCTCCGCGTGCCTGTGAGAAGCCAGGACGCTGAGGTGCGGAGCGCCGCGAGGTCTCTCGGCCTCAGGACGCCGGACCACTTCATGGGCGAGACCGGAGAGCAGGCCTACTGGTCGCGCGAGCGGGTCCTGGAGCAGCTGGCCGCGCTCCCCACGGGCCTCTCGGAGTTCATGACCCACCCGGGCTACTTCGACGATGAACTCGCCGACAGCCGCTACGGACGCCAGCGCGAGATTGAGCTCGCGGGCCTGACTGACCCGGCAGCCACGCAGGCGGCGAAGGACAACAGTATCCGCCTCGCCCACTTCGGGAACTGCTGATGCCGAAGCGGGGTCTGATCGGCGTGGACCTTGGCGGCTCGGTGGTGGCGGCCGGGCTTGTCACCCCCGACGGCGACGTGCTGGCCCAGGCGCAGGACCCGACGCACACGCGCGGCCCCGGCACCGCGGTCGCGACCGTGCTCGATGTGATCGAGCGCATGCACCAGACGGCGCGCGCCTTCGGCGTCACGGTCGAGGGTATCGGTATCGGCGTGCCGGGCACCGTGGACGCCGAGCGCGGCGTCATCGGCCGGGACATCCACTACGTGCCGGAGCTGGCGGGCGCGCCGCTCGCGGCGACGGTCGCGGCCGCGACCGGGATCCCCGTCTACGTGGACAATGACGTCAACGTGCTGGCGCTCGGGGAGGGGATGTTCGGCGCGGGGCAGGGCGCCCTCTTTCTCGTGGTGCTCGCCATCGGTACCGGCGTGGGCGGCGGCATCATCCAGGACGGACGGCTCGTGCGCGGGCAGGGCGGCTTCGGCGGCGAGCTCGGCCACGTGCCGATCAACTTCGACGGCCGCGCCTGCATCTGCGGCGGGCAGGGCTGCCTCAAGACGTACGTCTCGGGCACGGACATCGCGCTCATGGGAACGGAGCGTCTTAAACGCAATGTCTCCGCCGCCGACGTCTTCCGGATGGCCGATGAGGGGAACCCGACCTGCCGGGACCTGGTCACCGAAGTCTGCCGCGCGCTCGGCGCCGGGCTCGCGGTGATCGTCAACGGCCACAACCCGGAGCGCCTCATCGTCACGGGCGGGGTGGCGGAATCGCTCAAGCCGCTCGAGCTCCGCATTCACACGCAGCTCCAGCGCTACGCCTTCGAGCGGGCGCTCGATTCGACGCGCATCGAGATCGTGCCGCAGAGCAAGCAATCGACCGTGCGCGGCGGCGCCGCGCTGGTCCAATACGAAACCGAGCGACGGAGGGTTCCCATCCAATGAAGGCGATCACGTTCCACGGAACCGGCGATGTGAGGGTCGAATCGGTAGCTGATCCTGCGATCATGGAGGCGACCGACGCCGTGGTGCGGATCACGACGAGCGCGGTCTGCGGCTCGGACCTGCACCCCTACCACGGCCGGGGCGCCGCTCCCGGCGGGCCGCCGCTCGTCGAGTCGGGCTCGGTCATGGGGCACGAGTTCATGGGGGTGGTGGAAGAGGTGGGCGCGGGGGTATCGCGCGTGAAGAAAGGCGACAGGATCATCGCGCCGTTTTCGATCTCCTGCGGCTCCTGCGAGTGGTGCCGGATGCGCCTGCCGACCCAGTGCACGACCACGGGGCGCGCGGTCTTCGGCGGGCGCTTCGGCAAGCAGTACCCGGGCGGGCAGGCCGAATGGATCCGCGTTCCCTTCGCCGATCACATGTGCGAGAAGGTGCCCGCCGGGATGACCGACGAGCAGGTCTTCTTCCTGGGCGACATCCTCTCGACCGGCTACTTCTGCGCCGAGAACGCGGGCATCCGCCCAGGCAACACGGTCGCGCTGTTCGGCGCGGGGCCGGTGGGACTGCTCGCCCTGCAGTCTGCGCAGCTCTTCGGCCCGTCGCGCGTGTATGTCGTGGACCGGGTGGACTATCGCTTGAAGCTCGCGGAGGAGATGGGCGGTACTCCGGTGGACCTCGACAAGGTCGAGCCGGTCGCCGAGCTGCGGCGGCTCACCGGCGGGCGCGGACCCGACGCGGTCCTCGAGTGCGTCGGCCACGAGGTGCCCTTCGGCCAGGCCATCCAGGCGGTGCGGCCGGGCGGCACGGTCTCGTCGGTGGGCGTCTACGTCGAGAACTCGATCGGCTTCCCGGTGCGCGAGGCGTTCTTCAAGGACCTGACGCTCAAGATGGGCATCTGCAACGCCCGCAACTTCATCCTGCCGCTGATGCCCCTCATCCAGACGGGCAAGCTCCAGCCGACGCGCATCATCACCCACACCCTGCCGCTCTCGGACGGGCCGAAGGGCTACGCGATCTTCGACAAGAAAGAAGACCGCGCCATCAAGGTGATGCTCAAACCCTAGCCGCGGTAAGCAGTGGGCGGATGAGCTCGTAGGCGCGCTTGTTCGGGGCCGCGGGCTCGTCCTATCGGGCGACCGGGACAGGCATGATGGCAAAACCGATCGCAATTCCGAGGGCAAGGACCACGGCAGCCAGAATAATCGCAACTGAGATGATCCCTTTCCTGAGCTCCGCCTCCGAGCGCCGGTTCCAGTGATGGCGCCCCTTGAGGAACAGCTCGTACGCTTTGGGATTGTCGGTCCGGCGCCCCACTGGTTGCGGAGCCGCCAGCTTCACCTTCAGGTTCCCGGCAATTGCCGAGGCGATCTCGTCC
>JACORX010000073.1 GCA_016179165.1 Candidatus Rokuibacteriota bacterium
GGGCAGCACGACGCCCCAGGAGTTGTAGGCGCCGAGGTCGAGCCAGATCCTGTCGCGCCCGCCCAGCATGGTCCCGTCACGCCGCGCGGCGATCTCGATGTCGTGCACCTGGTGGCGCGCGTGCCCGGCCGACATCATGTGCTCGCGTCGGTCCTCGGTCCACTTGACCGGGCGGCGCGCGGCGATGGCGGCCGCGGGGACCAATAGATCTTCGGGGTAGCCGGTCGCCTTGGTGCCGAAGCCGCCGCCGACGTCGGGGGCGATGACGCGAACCTTGTGTGGTGGAAGACCGAGCGCCGAGACGAGCCCCTGCTGGACGAAGTGGACGACCTGGGTGGAGTTCCACGTCGTGAGCGAGCCGTCGCGGGCGTCCCACTGGGCGACCACGCCGCGCGTCTCGATGGGCATGCCCACGTAGCGCTGGATGTCGAAGCGCTCCTTCACGGTGACGTGAGCTTCCGCAAACGCCGCGGTCGGATCACCGAAACCCGTCTCGAAAAAGACGGCGATGTTGTCGCCCCACTCCGGATGGAGGACCTGCGCCCCCGGCTCGGCGCCCGCGATCATGTCGGCGACGACGGGCAGCGGCTCGTACTCGACCTCGACCAGCTCGCAGCCGTCCTCCGCGAGCGCACGGCTCGATGCCAGGACCATCGCCACGATCTCGCCGACGAAGCGCACGCGGTCCCGCGCCATGGCGAGCTGGCCCACCTGCTTCATCGTGACATTCACCCGCGCCGCGAGCCCCGGCGGGATGGCGCCGAAGAGCGGCAGCGGCTTCATCCAGCGCTCGAGATCGGCGAAGGCCAACACGTGGCTGACGCCCGGCAGCCGGCGCGCCGCCTCCGTCTTTACCGAGAGGACCTTGGCGTGGCCGTATGGGCTCCTGACGAAGGCCGCGTGGAGCAAGCCGGGCAGCTTGATGTCGTCCACGTAGCGGCCTTCGCCGCGAAGATAGCGAGGGTCTTCCTTCCTGCGGACGGAGGCTCCGAAGTATTTGGCGCCCATGGAACCGCCCGACGATACCAACACGCCGGGCGGCTGTCCAGCGACGGTCTCAATGCTTCCCGTGAGCAGGCCCCTCATGCCCCGCACCGGCCTTGGCGTACCCGCGCAACTCGTCGTATCTCTCGACCTGCTGGGGCGTGAGAATCCGCTTCATCTCCAGGTGCCGCCGCAGGTGCGCGACACGCAGCTCGCCTTGCAAGCGGGCGATCTCCCCCACCAGCGCGCGCAACCCGCCGTCATCAATCTTTCCGCCGGCGAATAGCCCGTCCAGCTCTTTCTCCTTCTCGACGATGAGCCTCCCCAGCTTCTTTGCCTCGCCAAGTATCGCGGCACGCGCCTTCTCCGTTTCTTCCTTTTGGACCGCGGTGAGTCGAAGCGGCGCGGCTAGCTCAAGCGCGTGCAGGGGACCCGGGTAGTGGTTCAGCTCGGCGGCAAGGGCGAGCTCGAGTCCCCGCCCCTCCAGGTAGGCTTGAACTTGATCCGTCGAAAGCGCCTTGATCTCGCGCTCCTGCCGTCCTGCGTAGGGCGCGTGATGCTCCTGCCCTTCGGCAGGCGCCGAAACGATCAAGAGCAGCACGAGCCATGCGGATGTCTTCATCGTCCATCCTCCTCTCACCTGCCTATGTCCAACAGGGCCAGCATGCCGAGCGGGGCACGAGAAGTCTGGGACCTGGGTCACAGGTGAGATCCGCCCCGCGCCGACTCCGCGAGACGCCCAAGATCGCGGATCACGATGCCCGATCGGCCGCGCTCGATCGCGCCCGCCCGATCGAGCTGGGACAGCGCTAATCAGTCTTCGCAGAAGACCCGGCTTCAGCGCGCGGTGATCCGGGATGGTCAATGGCAGGCGAGCTGGATCATGTAGATGTCGGAGCCGAAGATGACTGCCGCGCTGGCGAACGACCTCGTAACCGAGCCGCCGGAGAACGCGCACCGCCTGCTGCCCGGAAACGACGGGCAGCTTCGGGCTCACCGCGTGATAACGATTCTTCCGACGAGAACGCCAGAGGGGTCGGGAAGCGTTTCGCCCTGAGCCTGAAGGTCCTCCAGGCAGAGCTCGATGGCTTCCCGGATACTGGCCAAAGCCGCCGCGATGGTGTCGCCTTGGGTGGAACAGCCTGGCAGTGATGGACAGCTGACCACATAGCCGTCTGTTTCATCGGGTTCGAGGAGCACCTTGAAATCGCAGGCGGGCACCTTCACCCCTCCTATGCGGTCCCGCCAACTCGCTCTCATGGCAACGCGAAGTTCAGACATCCGATCTCTCCAGCAAAGATATCACAGCAGAGCCAGAACCCGCGGGCTCGGGTTAGCCTCCCATGATCGAATCAATGGCGGCCTCGAGCGTGCGCGCGGCCGCGGCCAGCCGCGCGTTGATACCGGCCACGGTCGCCTCGTCAGCCCTGAGGCCGTCTTCGAAGAAGGCCGCCTGGCGCAGCGACTCGGCGGGCGCGGGGCCGCCACGCATCGTACGCGTGGCGATGAAGCGCCCCGGGTCGAGCGTCTGCTTGATCTGCGCGGCGTCGAGGCCTGCCGGCTTGCCGTGGTAGGCGACGGCCGCCTCGTCCAGCAGAGCCGGTGTCACGCCGTCGGGCCCGACTCCCTTGTCTTCGCAGAGACGGACGAGGATGCCGACGATCTGGTGCGCCGTTCGCCAGGGCAGGTCGCGCTCGCGGACAAGCGCCCCCGCCAGGTCGGTCGCCGTCGCCCAGTGCCGCCACGTCTGCTCGCGCATGTGCTCAGTGCGGATCCCGAGCGCCGGCAGCAGCTCGCAGAACCAGTCGAGGTCCCGCGCGCAGTTGTCGGAGACGCGCCAGAGCGCCTCGAGGGCGTAGTAGCGCTCGGTGATGGGTAGCCCCGTCGGTCCCTTGAGCGCGTGATACGCGGTGACGACGCAGCCTATGGCCTCTGCTGAGGCGCCCTTGACCTCGGCGGGGCCGATGACGTTCTTCTTCTGCATCATGATGCTGGACGTGTTGCAGAAGCGGTCGGGGATGTCCACGAACGCGAACTCGCTGGTGCTCCAGAGGATGAGGTCGTCGGCCCACTTCGCCAGCGTGTGATAGAGGAGGGCGACGTTCATCGGCACGTCCAGGCTGTCGTCCGCGTTCAGCTCCAGGATGGCGTCGGCCATGTTCTCGTGGATCGAGTCGAAGCCCAGGAGCTCGGCCGTCCGCTCGCGATTGAGCGGGAAGTCCGAGCCGACCATGATGGCGGCGCCGGCCGGACTCGTGTTGACGCGCCCGTAGACACCATGGAGACGCTCGAAGTCGCGCGCGAGGTTGGCCGCCCAGGACAAGAGGAGGTGCGCGAACGTCATGGGCTGGGCGTGCTGGCCGAAGCTGTACCCGGGGAGGATCGTGTCCGTGTGCTGGCGCGCGAGCCCGAGCAGCACGCGGCGAAGCTTGTTGACGCCCTCGAGGATTCGCAGCACCTTTTCCCTCTGGAGCGTGTTGATGCCGACCGAGGAAAGATCGCCCGAGCTGCGGCCGAGGTGCAGCCTCCCGCCGATCTCCTCGCCGAGAGCGCGGATGAGGTACTGCTCGCCGGAATGCAGGCCGCCGCCCGATTTCGTCCGCGTCTCCTCCACCCCGTCCTTCTCCATCCGGCGGAGGGCTTCGAGGATGGCGCGGCCGTGCTCGCGCCGGAGCAGACCCTCCTCGACCAGCATGACGGCCTGCGCCTTGTCGAAGGCGTGGAGCGCGTGGAACATGAGGCGCGAGCGGCCGGCGGCCAGCTTGCCCAGCTGCGGGAGCATTTCTTCGCGGAGCCTGATGCCGCCGGCGCGGAACCCGCGGTACTCTTGTGAGGGCTGCTTGAGCATGATCGGGACTCCCTCCTGGGTGAGCCGCCGTATGATAGCAGTCGCCGGGGGACCGGTTCAACGAGAGAGGAGCGACCGATGATCGAGAGACTGGTCGAATTGGTGAACGCTGACGAGGCCTTGGTGCGCCGGGGCCGGTTCCTGACGACTGACTTCCTCGTCGAGGTTGGCGAGACGCCGTACCACGTCTCGGTAGAGCGTGGCCGCATGGCGTCCGTGACGCGGCGGCCCGTCCTGATGCGCCCCTGGCGCTTCGCCATCCGCGCGGCGGAAGACGCCTGGCTCGAGTTCTGGCAGCCGGTGCCGCGTCCGGGCTACCACGACCTCTTCGCGCTCACCCGCTTCGGCCGCGCCCGCATCGAGGGCGATCTCCAGCCGCTGATGGCCAACCTCCGCTACATCAAGGAAGTCCTCGAAGCTCCGCGGCGCCTCGCGAGGAGCGCCTGAGATGGCCGCGCGGATCGAGCCGATAGCCGGGCGCTACGTCCATCTGACGCTCGGCGGCCGTGATTGCCGCGTCTACTTCGAAGAAGCCGGGCGCGGCATTCCCCTGCTCTGCCTCCACACCGCCGGCTCGGATGGGCGACAGTTCCGTCACCTGATGAACGACGCGGCGGTGACGGATCACTTTCGCGTCATCGCCTTCGACCTGCCGTGGCACGGCAAGTCCACGCCGCCCATCGGCTGGGAGAATGACGAATACAGACTGACGACGGCGGCCTACGTCGAGGCCGTGATGACGTTCAGCCGCGCGCTCGACCTCGACCGGCCCGTGGTCATGGGCTGCTCCATGGGCGGCCGCATCGTGCTTGAGCTGGCCGCGGGCCACGGGCCCGACCTGGGCGCGGTCATCGGCCTCGAGGCCGCCGACCACCAGACGCCCTGGTACGACACGGAGTGGCTCCACCGCCCCGACGTCCACGGCGGCGAGGTCTGCGCCGCGCTTGTCTCGGGGCTCGTCGGCGCGCCAGCCCCGGACGAGCACCGCTGGGAGACGCTCTGGGGCTACATGCAGAGCGGGCCCGGCGTCTTCAAGGGAGACCTCTACTTCTACCGCGTGGATTCCGACTTCCGCGAGCGGGTCGCCGGAATCGACACCCGCGCCTGCCCCGTCCATCTCCTCACGGGCAGCTACGACTTCTCCTGCACTCCGGAAGACACGCTGCGCACGGCCGCCAAGATCAAGGGCGCCGAGGCGCAGATCATGGACGGGCTCGGCCACTTCCCTATGAGCGAGGACCCGGCGCGCTTCCGGGAGTACATCCTGCCCGTCCTTGCCAGGGTCCGGGCGGCTCGGGCTTGAGCCGGGTGGTACGCTGTGTCCCGCCGGCGTCTTCGCCGTGGCAGGAGTGACCTCGATCACACCAGGAGGAACCGACCAGCATGGACGCACGCGACCTTCTGATCGAAGAGCACAGCGCGGTGCACTCGGCCGCCGTGGGCGGCAACAAGGCGTCGATGGCCGAGCGGACCTTCGGCGGCCTGACCGACGACCAGATGCGGGTGCGCCCCCGTGAGGACCTGAACTCGCTCGCCTGGCTCCTGTGGCACATCGCCCGCGCCGAAGACATCATGGCCAACCTCGTCGTGAACGGGCGCGGCCAGGTCTTCGACGACGGGTGGATGCAGCGTCTGAAGATCGCCCGCCGCGACTTCGGCATCGGCATGACCAAGCCCGAGGTGGCGGAGCTGAGCGCGACGATCGACATCGCCGCGCTGCGAGACTACCGTGACGCCGTGGGCCGGCGCACGCGCGAGATCGTGGGCGCCTACGGGCCGAAAGACTGGGAGGGCGCGATTGAAGCGGCCGCGCTCGAGCGGGCCGGAACGCTCGGGTGCTTCGGCGAGCGCACGGAAGCCCTCACGAAAGCCTTCACCGGCCGCCCCCGCCGCGCGGTGCTGACCGGCATCGTCGTGATCCACTCCGCCATGCACATGGGCGAGGGCGCCACCGTGCGGGCGGCGGGAGGCTTCGGAACGGGCATCTAGCCCAGATCGGCAAATACGGCGGAGCCGTCAAGGCGACAAAAGCCGCTCCAGCACTGCCCCCTCTCCCCCAGTGGGGGAGAGGGAAATGGAGCGGAACACGCTTCGCGTTATTTCGGAACAGGGCTAAGCGGCCGGAAGACTCTCGAGGAAGTCGCGCAGCACCCGGTTGAAGACCTCCGGCTGATCGAGGTTCGACGAGTGTCCCGCGCCGGCGATCACCTCCAGCCTCGCGCCGGGGATCTTCTTCGCCATGTACTCGCAGGGGGCGAGGAAGGGCTGATCCTGGTCGCCGACGATGATCAGCGTCGGCACCCGGATGCCCGGGAGCCCGTCGATCACGCGTGAGCCCTCCTGGGCCAGCATCCCGCGGGCGGCGTGCGCCAGGCCTTGCGCCGAGCGATGCTCGCCCATCGCCTCGCGCATCTCCCGGCTCCGGCCGCTCAGAACCTCCAGTCCGCGCGCCTCGATCTCCGCCGCCCGCTCCTGCGCCCGCTGGTTCCAGGCGGCGCGCGCCTCGGCGTTCCGGTAGCCCGGGCCCGAGTCGCAGATGACGAGCGCGCGGACCATCTCCGGGTGCGCGAGGTAGAAGCCGAGCGATGCGACGCCGCCCAGCGAGAGGCCGCCGATCACCGCCCGTTCGACGCCCAGGTGCCGGAGGAGCGCCGCCATGTCGGCGATGGTCAGATCAGCCGAATACCGCGCCGGATCGGCAGGGCTCTCAGTCTGCCCGTGCCCGCGCATGCTCCAGCTGATGACCTGGTAGCGA